>CAZJBC010000049.1:0-13071 GCA_964543805.1 uncultured Brevundimonas sp. | reverse complement strand
TGGCATTCCATTTCCCGATTAGGCGCAGGCGCGTGTCGATGCGGATGCGCTTGTCGGCCGGATCAAGCGTCGGATGGTCCGCAATTCGCATGCAATCGTCGGCTATGAAGTGCGTGCCGTGAATCCTCGCGCGCGTGGAAAGTGCGCGAAATTCGGAGTCTTCATCTTCCCAACGGCGGACGGTGCTGAAATCAGGCATGTGCGGGTCACTGCATATGCGCGCCAGAGGTTCGCCGTGCGCGAGACGCAGAAGGATTTCATCGACGACTTGCGGCGTCTTTTTCGATGGCCGGCCGATGGCTTTTGAAGGCTCCATTCCCGTCGTCCTTTTCGGAGAAACCGAGTACGGTATTATCGGAAATCGGAGGGTCGCGCCAGACGCTGTCGGCGTTTGGATTGATCGCCGAGAGTTACAAACAGAATCCGCTAAAGACTTGTTCGCACCAAAGACGCGCTCCGCGGATCGTAGGTGTAATCTGAAATTGTTTGATCACGAATCTTCTCGATCACCTGATCGATGACCGGCAGAGGGACCAGGAACCACTCCCTCGGTTTCACAGGCGTTCCGAAACGGTCGGTGATAATCACGTCTAGCTGGGCGTCGGCGAAGACGCGATGGATCAGCTTTTCGAGCCGCGTGCGGTTGATGTTGAAGAGGCTATAGGTGGCAACAACTTCAACATCTGCGAGGAGGTAGGTGGCGTCCTTCGCCGCGTTCGCAAGCCGGACCTTTACGTCCCCACCCGTCACCCCGATCTTGTGAATGATCCCGCGGTTCGCCGCAATCTCGGGAAGATTGGACTGGCTGCGCAGGACATAGACCGTGCCGCTCTCAAGGTCTTCCTCGTCCGCCTCGCCCGCGAACAACGGCCCATTGTCGGGCTCAGTGATCCGTCGACCCTTGTCGTCCTTGTAGAGCGCCCGCTGGAATGAGCGCAGCAGGTTATCGCCCTCGGTTCCGTTGTCGTAGATGATGCGCAGGCGCCCGTTCAAGCGCCCCTCTTCCGTGAGGGTCATCTCCTCCGGAAATTCGGCGATGTAGGCGATCTGGCCACCGATGATGAAGAACTCACCTTTTTTGATGTTGGCGTTTTCACCAAAGCGCCTCGACTGTCGCGCGCCTGAATCCAGGTCCCGCCGCACCGCTTCAAACAACGGCTTGAAGGTATCGAAATCGGCGCAGCGCTTTCGGTTGGCGATATCCTCCGCAGACCGCACTTCCTCGCGTGAGCGCACATGCTCCAGGCGCGTGATGTCCGGTCCATCTGCCGGCGGCACGCCCAGGTCGGCCAACAGGTCTTCGTCTCGCTCAAACGCCGCCGCCGGCTCGGCGACGCCGCGCATGGCGATCAGGCCTTGGCGATCCAGCGGCTCCAGCAGGTCGCGGCATTCCTCCAGGTCGCGGATGCGATCCAGTCGCACGGCGTAGAGGCGTTCAAAGATGTCGCGGTCCTCGCCATGCATCGGCGCGCGGCCGTGTTCGTCGTAGAACCGCTGGATATCCTCGAACCCGGCGATGATGCGCTCCTGGCGCGCGGTCAGGGCCTTGGCGGGCTTGACCTCGATCTCATAACCAAGGTCTGCAAGCAGTTCCTTGTCGCTCAAACTATCCATCGGGCGACTGCGCCACGTGGCGGGCAAGGACGGCTATGCCCTCGGCCATGCGCCGCTCCCACGCATCCTGCGAGCGGATATCCGGCAGGCGTCCGCGCTGGGTTTTGAACTCCCTGGCGCGGCGAGCCAAGTCGCGCGCCTCGTCCAGCGAGATATTGATCCGCTTACCCGCAATGGCGGCTTCGACCTGTTTGAGAAGGCCTTCGTCCATGGTCTTTGACAGGATCGAATAGGCCGACTGGAACGGGTTGATCTTGTCGATCAGGTCGATGTCCAGTTCCTTGACCTCAATGCTGTATTTGCGCACGCCTTCCAGCAGGGCAAAGTTGCGGCCTTCCTCAGCCATGCCACCACCGACGACGTGCTTCTTGGCTTCCTGCACCATGGCCAGCGCCGCGACGGCTTGCTGGCGCACAGCTTCCTGATCCTCATCGCTAAGCTCGGGATAGCGGTCGCGGACGATCTTGCCCATGCGTACCTGGGTCAGTTCCTCGGGCACCGTTTCCTCGTCGAACATGCCGCGCTCGATCGCGGTCTTGTCCTGGACGAAACTGGTGATCACCTCGTTCAGGTCCTCACGGCAGATGCGCTTGGCTTCTTCGCTCTTCGGCTCGACCAGGCCCTTGATCTCCAGGTGCAACTGTCCGGTGCCGGCATTGAAGCCGACATTGGTCTTGCCCTTCTGATAGCCCTCTTCGCCATAGTCGAAGCCTTCCTGCGGCCCCGAATCCTTGGGCGTGAAGTTGAAGCGCGGGGCCAGCACCTGTTCCATCAACAGGCTGGCGGCGATGGCCTTCAGCGTGTCGTTGATCGCATCGGTCACCAGGGCTTCGTCGGCGGCCGGCTCGGCGATCAGGTTGGTGAAGCGGGATTTGGTCTTGCCGGGCGCATCGCGGGTGGCGCGGCCGATAATCTGGATGATTTCGGTCAGGCTGGAGCGATATCCCCATCACCTCCCATCCCGGCATCCCGGTTAGTATGCGCTCGGCATTCTTGACGGGCGTGATGTGTCCGTAGTGCTGTTCGATCATCTTCTGAGATGTGCCCATCTGGTGAGCGAGGAAAAGAGAATCCACCCCCTCAGTCAGTCGGAAGGTCGCGTAGGTATGCCGGAAGCAATAGGTGCTGCGCCGTTTCCCTGAGGCACTGATGAGCAGGCCCGCGTCTGACCTATGGCGCCTTCGCCGTCTCGTTGGGCGGCCTACTCACGGCCGGCGCCCCGATGACCGAGGCCTTGCGGCTGGCGTTGCGCACTACGCGGTCACCCACGGCGCGCAAGGCGCTCGACGGTGTTCTCAAGGCCGTGCGCCAGGGGGAGCGACTTTCGACTGCATTTGGCAGGGTGTCGGCGGTGCCGGAGTCGATCGTGCGCTTGACGATCATCGGCGAACAGTCGGCCGCGCTTGGGCCGATGCTGGTTCGAGCGGGACGGTTTGAGGAGCGGGGGGCATTTCGGCGGATCGAGGTCGGGGCGCGGGTATTGGGGCCGCTGCTGATCATGGCCCTGGGCGCCTTGATCGGGCTGATGATGGCAGGCCTGCTGTCCGGCATATCTGACCTAGGCAGCACGGCTCTCCAGTGAAGTTTGCCTCTACCGAATCTCGGTCGTTCCAACCTGTCGGACCCAGTCGCGCGATTTGCTGAAATCGAGTTCAAAAACAAAATAAGTTCCCGCAATCGTCGGCGGTCCGTAAGGCGAGCAGCCGGCAAGCGCCTGCAGAGCGTGGGCCTCAACGTCCGAGCCGGCGCTCGGTCCAGTCGAACGGTCAACGACAGGGCGTCCCACCATAACGCCGCGCGCGTCCAGCACCACGATGACCTTCACCGGAATAGGTTGAGGCGGATGGCCCCAGCAAGCGACCGCGTTACCGTCCTGGTCGAATTGCGGTTGGCGCGGAACAGATGCTTGGGCACGCGGGTCGCCCAATTGGCCGGCGGCTTGTTGGGCCAGCTTGTTGACATCGGCGGACGCAGATACAGGGGCCGCAGCGCTGGCGTTGTCCTGGTTCTCATCGAAGAATGACGCCAGGGTGCGCAACGGCGCTCGGCTCTTATCGAGCGGCACCGCCAGATAGACATGCGCCATCTGACGGCGCACATCGTCGAAAAGCACCTCGGTCAGAGTCGGTGGTTTGGGTTGGAGGGGCGCAGCTCCGGTGTCCACACCGTGTCCCACTAGCTGAACGACAACGCCGCCGCCATGGCCTATCCAGTTCCTATGTTCAGTTGGCTGCAGGAGAAAGGCTGCGAATAGGACTCCCTCCACCGCGGCGGCCACGGATACAGCGATGAGTTTCTGGTGAACCGGCCGGGATTTCACGCGTGAGTGCATGATGTCGATTTTGCATGCAATTGGGGAATTTCGCTAGGAATTCCCAAGTGCCGTACCATCCCTGCTGACGCCGTACGGATGACCCCTCTTCAAATTGAGAAATTCATTCATTTTCATTTTTTAGAAATAGTCGAATTTCTTCGCCCATTTTCATCGGGTTGCCGTCGATGTAGTCGGAAGGGCCGTCGACGTTTTCGATGTGACAATATGAAACACTGTATATCGAAGATCTAACACCATTCAATACTTGAGCATTTTTTGCAACAAGCGACATGTTGACCTTGATCGGATAGCGTGGATCTTCCGCAGTCAGGCATAGCTCGACCTTACCAGAAATCGTCCACAGTCCTCGATCTACTGAAACGTCTCGACACTGGGCAACGGCCACTTGTTCTTCTCGCACGGTCAAGATCGCAGCGCCTTTATCAAAATCAAACCTGTGTACAGCTAGTCCCGCTCCCAAAACTCGTGTCGAAGTTATAAGAGGGTGTTGCCACTCCTGATGGGCATGTGGATTTGAATTCGGCGTAATTTTTATACAAATATATGCGCCAAAAAAATTCATCCTTGTTCGAACCTCCGCGGCAGCACTTTTGCTCGCCCCAACCATTAATAGCGGCAACATCAAATTCAATGCCACATTCTTTAGAATTTCCCCCTGACGTTGATTCATGACTCACCTGCCTATGCTTATTGAGTATTTGTAACATTAGGATTTTTTAATCCGGGAGCGTCCCCTATTTGAGATCCACGCAGTTCAGGTCCCATGGATGGTCCCATTATATTATTTGCGTCTTGTGGTGTTAGGGGAGTCGCCGTTCGCACTCCATTTGTCGTTGTAACGACATAAGCATCCGCTATTCCTTCCGGATGTAGCCCGTCGTGAACGATCTCTCTTGGTAGGTCTGGACGACTAGAGTCCAAATGGCCTTGGAGCGTAGCTGTGTTAATTCCCTCGCCTTGCCCATTTGAGACTACCATCGCTGGATCAGTGCCTGCATACAAGTCGAACGTAACTGGGTGGGCGGCTCCGGTAACACTTGCATCTTCAATCACAACATGCGGTCCGGAGGCACCAGCGTTTATTTGACTAGCGTAGGCTTGAGCTTGAGCCATGGCGCCAGGAGGCACCGTCCCAGTTAGCAAAATGGGAATATAAATCGTGACTTGGCCCGCACTCGTTTGAATCGTTGGCGCCGCATGGGTCGATGGAGTTGGGGGCGGATTGTTTGGATTGGGCTGTGGGGTGGGGGCGGGCGGCGGGGGCGGGACAGGTGGTGTCACCGGGGGTGTCGAAGCATCTCCGAACTGTTCATGCGCGATGCAGTCGGGTGTATTCACGCCGGCGCAGGCATCCATGCTTCCGAAGGCGTCCCCTTCCATGGCTACCGGCGGCCCCCCGCATTCAGGTCCCCACGATCCCATCTGGCACGGGTCGATGCCATCGCCTGAGGGGCCCTGTCGCGTCCCTCGGGGATCCGACATATTGATCGGATCCCCGCCGACGTAGGCGTACATGTTCATGCCGCCGCCGTAGCCGATGGGATCGGAGGAGAGGAACCGGCCGAGGACGGGGGAGTAGAACCGGGCCTTGTAGTTGTAGAGCCCCAGATCCGGCAGCCACACCTGGCCGGTGTAGCCGAACTGGCCGACCGCGCCGCTGTCGGGCTTGCCGTATTCATCATAGGTGCGCTTGGCGAGGGTCGAGCCCGAGGCGTCGGTCACCGCCACGATCGATCCGCGCTCGTCGGCCACCAGGTTCTTCTTGGTCCCGGTGCCGGAGCCTTCATACCAGACCAGCGGCTCGTCCGACCCCGGGCCATGCACGTACTGACGCTGCAGGGTTCCGTTGCCGTCATATTCAGCGATCAGGTCATTGCCGTCATAAACATACTGTGTCACCGACGTGCCGGTATCGAGCTTTGCCAAGTTGCCCAGCGGATCGTAGGCGACCGTCTTGGTGTCGACCGAAGTCAGCCGGTCCAGCAGATCGAAGGTGTTGGTGTTGGTCCCGTCGTACGTCAGGTTGCCGCGAGCATCGTATGTGATGGACGCCCCGCCCGCCGCCGTCATCTCGTTCAGGCCATTGTTGCTGTAGCTCGTCGTCCCCCCAGACGGCGCATTGGCCGCATAGGCGCCATTGGTCGACGAGCGGCCAGTGATTTGGCTGGCCTGATTGAAGCTGAAGGTGCGCGTCAGATCGTTGGTGGTGGTCGAGGAGTCCAGGTCAAGCTGTAGCTGCGACAACCGCGACAGATCATCGTAGCTGTAGCTTGAGACCAGCGCCCCGCTCGCCCGTGTCATCGACGTGCGCCGGCCCAACTGGTCATAGGCGAAGGCGGCGATGGTGTCGGTCGACTGCTTGATGTCGGTTAGCGAGGTGACCGCCCAGTCGTAGGTGAAGGTCAGGCTCGAAGGATAGGTGACCGTCGCGCGCCGGCCGGCCGCATCGTAGGTATAGGACACAGTCGCCGTCGACGGGCTGCCGCTGACCGTCAGGGGCGTGGCCACGCTGAGCAGGTTAAGCGCGTCATAGGTGAACGTCGCCGTGGCTGTCACCGGCCCCGGCGTCACCGTCGAGCGGGTCAGCACCCGGCCCAGCTGGTCATAGGTGGTGTCGAGTTTGAACTCGTCGTTATTCAGGGTGGCGTCGTCGCGGCCGACCCACTGCTCGGTTATACGCCCTGCCCCGTCATAAGTCGGCTTGACGATCCGCTGATCACGCAGGTGACTTTCAGAGACCCGCCCCGTCGCGGTGTCATAGACCGTCTCGGAATAGTCCGTGGTCGACACCGATCCAGGCGTGGTCTTGCTAGGATAACTGGTTTTGATCGAGCGGCCGAAGCCATCGTAGTCGAAGCTGGTCTTGTTGCCGTTGGCGTCGGTGACATAGTCCACCAGGCCATTGGACTTGTAAGTCGTGTCGGTGTGCTGCTCCAAGCTCGTGCCAAGGCTGGCATAGCTGCTCGTCGCCTGACCGTCGGCGTTGTAGAGGGTCTTGGAGATCTTGTCGTGCAGGCCGTCCGGGCCCGCCGTCGTCAGGGTGCAGGCCGCCGCCGGCGTGCCGAACACCGACGGGTTCATCCGATAGGCTGAACACTCCACCTGGCCGACCGCATTGTAGCTGGTGTTGACCAGCGCCAGCGTCGTGCCGCCGGCGTTGTATGAAGTCACCGCGATCGGGCGCGAAGCCGAGTCATAGGCGACAGTCGCGTAGTTGAGCGTCGTAAAGCTTGATCCCGCGGTATCGGTCACCGTCGCATTTTCGGTGCGCACCACCCGGCCCTTGATGTCGTAGGTGGTCCGCGAGGCAGTGCGCTTAAGCGAGCCGCCGCCGTCCGGGTCGGCGCCAATGGTTTCCGTCCAGGCCGAGGTCCCGTCCCAGGCATGGAAGACGCTGTAGATGCTATCGTCCGACCCCGAGAGCGGCCCATCGACGCTGACCGTGCGACTGAACTCGTCATAGGTCACAGCGCTGGTCCGCGTCGGCCCGCCACCTCCTCCAGCGCCCGTGGTCACCGACAGCGGCAGACCATTGGTCGGCGTCGATGAATTCCCCGACTGGAAGGTGAGGCTGGACTTTTCTTCCGACGAAGTTCCTGAACAGGAAGATCCGGTAATGCAGGTGCTGGTGGTCGCGACTTTGTAGATGCCACCCCCATCGCTGATCGTCGAGACGCCCGTCTTGTACCAGGCGTGGACGGCCGAATAGGTCGTGGTCGTCACTACGGAGTTAGTGGTGGAGGTCAGGACCCCGCCATGGGTGTTGTCATAGGTATAGTCCGTCTCCACCCCGTCAGCAGAGGTGACCGTGGTCGGCTTGTTGCAATTGACCACATAGGTGCAACTCGACGGATAGGCCATCGTCGTTGTCAGCGTCGTCATGCCCGTCGCGCTAGTCGCCACAGCCGTGACATTGCCCCGGTGAGCATCGTCGTAGGTATAGGTGGTCGTCACCCCCGCCGGTGTCGTGTTGGTCGCCACCCTGCCCGAACCATCGCCCAGGAACGTGCGGTTCGAGCTGCGGCCCAGGGCGTCAGTGACCGAGCTGATCTGGCCCGCGTTTGGATCAAACCCATAGACCGTGCTGTGGCTACCCGGATCGGTTACTGTGGTCGTGCAGGACGCAGGGCAGGATTGCGCATAGCTCCAGGCTCCGGCCGCCGTCGTCACCGACGTCACCACACCGCTGGAATAGGCGATGGTAACATCGTTGCTGCCGCTGCCGGGCAGTTCGATCCCGGTGATCTGGCCGCCGGAGTCGAAGGTCAGGGCCGTGGCCAGAGCCGCCGCACACGCTCTTCTGAATGATAGGCGCCGGACGGTTGGCGTCGTGGCCATGAACATCAAGCAGGCACAGCGAATTTCAGATGAGCTTGCTGCTTTAGGAAAGTCCGATCACGTTCTCGCGCAGGTTCTCAGCGACGCTGAAAATAGCACCCGTGGTGAGCCGTTCTTCGTGAAAAACCTCGAAAACGTTCAAGGCGACGAGCGGGACGTCATAATCATTTCGATGACGTACGGGCCGGCGTCGCCTGGCGCCCGCGTTCCGCAGAATTTCGGACCTATCACCACGGAAACCGGGTGGCGGCGCCTCAACGTGCTATTTACCCGCGCTAAGGAGCGGATGGAGATCTTCAGCTCCATGCGCTCCAGCGACATCTCTCCGAAGGAGGGAGCGGATCGCGGTCCGAGGGCCCTAAAACTCTTCCTCGAATATGCTGAAACCGGAAGGCTTGGCGAAGAAGCGAAGCCCAGTGGACGGGACCCCGACAACGACTTCGAGGATGCTGTGATCGAGGGCCTCGAAGAGCTAAACTTTCAGTGTGTGCCTAAGGTCGGCGTTGCCAATTTCTATCTGGATATTGGAATTCGAGATCCCGGCGCGCCTGACGATTTCATCGCGGCCATTGAGTGCGATGGAGCGAGCTATCACTCTGAAAAATCCGCTCGGGACCGCGACCGGCTTCGGCAGGAAATACTGGAAAATCTCGGTTGGAATATCATCCGAATTTGGTCGACTGACTGGTTCCACAATCCTGCAGCCGAGATTCAGCGAGTCTCCACGGAACTGAAGCGTCTGATCGCTGCCAAGGCGGAATACCGAAAAGCCAAACCCAAGGAGGCTGCCCCATCCCGCGCACCCGCAGCCCAGCCAGAAGCTCCGCCTACGGCCCCTCCCGTAAAGGGGCAGGAACCGGCTCGCCCTCCCGCGACCGAGCCAGCCAAGGCCGGCGCTACACGTGTACCGGAGCAACTATCTCGCGATCAGGCTCGGGACGAGTTGATCGACCTTCGTGAAAATAAGATCAAAGTCGCCTACCCAGACGCCGACCCGGCGCGCGGCTTGTTGCGAAAATCGATGCTGGACGAGTTGCTGCGAAAATGCCCGACCGATTCAGAGGAATTCCTTCAGATGATCCCCATGGATCTTCGCCAAAATACCGACGCCGACCAGCTCAAAGCATTTGGAGAGGCGGTGTTTGAGATTTTGGAACGAGCGACATAGCTCGCCTCCCCGGCAGAGGTGAAGAATCCGCCACCTTAAGCTCCCCCCGCGTGGCGCCCCGGCATCGTGACGAGGTGGGTTTTGGAGGTTAACTCCAGCCCCGCCTATTTGGCGCTCTGGTTGCGGCACCCCCGGGGTCCCTTTCCCGCCAAACAAGGTGGGCCTGTTTTGAGGTTGGGGTCGTTTTACCTAATAGCCACAGCCGGCTCGTCTCACCCCCGGCGGTCGGCGTTTTTGGCGGATGTGACGATTTCTCGCGCGGTAACCGCTACTGGAACCACTTTCCTATTAGCAGCGGGGGGTGCGGGGGTCGTTTTTAGGCTCGCGAAACCGCGGCCACGCCTTTCAATCTGGACCGCCCTCCGGGCGTAAATGAGTCAGCATTGACAAAAACGACTGGCCTCTCGATCAGCCGCGTGCTTCCCATGCGCTTCCCAATTGGAATTTCTGGGAAGCAATGAGCCCAAAACGGCAACCTAAGTCATTGAAAAGAATGGCGCGCCCGGAACGATTAGAACGTCCGACCCTCAGATTCGTAGTATGATGCTCTATCCAGCTGAGCTACGGGCGCGCAGAGGCCTTGCCTTGCGAAGGCGCGGAACCTAGTCGCGCCGCGCCCGCAAAGCAAGATGCCGGATAACGGTTTCAATAGGCGGCGGTTCGGCTAGAGTTGGCGGCCTCGCAACGCCCCCGCCTGAAAGCCCGCTGTCCATGCGCCTGACCGCCCTTGCCCTTGTTCTCGCCCTCGGTGTCGCGGGCGCGCAACTGCCCGCCCAGGCCAAGGCGCCGGCCGCCGCCGCGGCCCAGACCACGGGCGGCATGGTGGTGGCGGCCAATCCGCTGGCGGTGGAGAGCGGGCTGAAGGTGCTGCGGGCCGGCGGCTCGGCGATCGACGCGGCCGTGGCGATCCAGGCGACGCTGGGCCTGGTTGAGCCGCAAAGCTCAGGCCCGGCGGGCGGCGCCTTCATGACCTACTACGACGCCCGGACCAAGGAGGTCACCGCCTATGACGGGCGCGAGACCGCGCCGGCCAGCGCGACGCCGACCTATTTCTATGTCAACGGCCGGCCCTTGGCGCAGGGCGCGATCCGCACCGGCAAGTCGACCGGCGCGCCGGGCGTCATGGCCATGCTGGCGCGGGCCCAGGCCGATCACGGCAAGCTTGCCTGGAGCGCCCTCTTCGGCGACGCCGAGCATCTGGCCCGCGACGGTTTTCCCGTGCCTGGCCGCATGGCCGATGCGGTGACGCGGGCCGGGCCGGAAATCCAGGCCTATGCCGGCGGCAAGAAGCAGGGCGATATGCTGAAGAATGTCGCCTATGCCGACACCCTGCACGCCATCGCCGTGGGCGGGGTGCGGGCGTTCTATGAAGGCCCGATCGCAGGCGCCATCGCCGCCAAGGTAGCCGAGGCGCCGAACCCGGGCGGGCTGACGGCGGCGGACATCGCCGGCTATCACGCCAACAAGAGCCCGGCCATGTGCCGGCCGTACCGCATCTACATCGTCTGCGTGCCGCCGGCGCCGTCGGGCGGACCGGGCATTCTGATGGCCCTGGGCGTCTATGAGAACCTGCCGATCGACAAGCTGAAGCCCACCGATCCCCAGGCCTGGTACCTGTTCGCCGAGGGCCAGAGGGTGATGTACGCCGATCGCGACCAGTACGTCGCCGACCCGGCCTTTGTGCATGTGCCCATCGCCGGCCTGCTGGACGCGGCCTATCTGCGCAGCCGAGCGGCCCTGATCGGCGACAAGAGCCAGGCCTATCAGCCGGGAACCCCGCCGGGCGCGATCGCCATGGGGCCGGACCGGACCAACGAGGCGGGCGGCACCTCGCACTTTGTCGTCGTCGACAAGGCCGGCAATGTGGTCTCGATCACCACCTCGGTGGAAAGCCCGTTCGGCTCGAACCGCATGTCGGGCGGCATGGTGCTGAACAACCAGCTGACCGACTTTTCCCAGGCGCCGACCGATGCGGCCGGCAAGCCGGTGGCCAATGCGGTCGAGCCGGGCAAGCGGCCGCGCTCGTCCATGGCCCCGGTGATCGTGCTGGACCGCAACCACAATTTCCTGATGGCCATCGGCTCGCCCGGCGGCAATTCGATCCCGGCCTATAATCTGAAGGTTCTGGTGGCGGTGCTGGACTGGCATCTGCCGCTGCAGGAGGCCATCAACCTGCCCAACGTCATCGCCCGCGGCCCGACCACCCAGGGCGAGACGGACAAGTTCGCGCCCGGCGTCGTGGACGCTCTGGCGGCCAAGGGCCTCACGTTCCGCGGGGCCGGCAGCGAAGGCTCGGGCTTCCACGGTGTGATGGTGGTGGGTGGCAAGCTGGTCGGCGCGGCGGATCCGAGACGCGAGGGCGTGGCCAAGGCGCCGTAGCGCTCAAGCCGGCCGCGACCTTTTGAGCGCGCCGCTCGACTAACGCGGCGACGCACCTGATAATCGAACGATTCGGGGATTGTCCCTGCGGACGGGCCAACGATGCGCAAGGTCGCCACGGCGCTTCTTATCTGCGCCTACATCACGCTTTCGCTGACGCTGGCGCTCTATGTCTGGCGGGCAGGCGGCTGGCCGGCCGGCGTGGCCAGCGCCATCGGCGCCATGGGCCTGCTGCTGGGCCTGCACGGCCTGATCTCGCGCGGCGTTGACCGGGCCGCCCTGCGCGCTGAAATCCATGCGGTGCGCGAGGCCCATGTCATCCTGGCCGATCAGCTGGAGCAGATGGACGCGCGCATCGCCACCCTGTCGACTTCGGTGCAGGAAGAGGCCTCGGAGCTGTCCGGCGAAGTGCGCATGCTCGAGGACCTGGTCCAGCGCATGACCCAGACGGTCGAGGCCCGCCAGGCTTTTGCCTACCAGGTCTCGCCCAGCCACAACGACGCCGGCCACGAACAGCGCGACGCCCTGCTGGCTTCGATCCGAGACGCCCTCTCGGAAGGCCGCGTGGACCTCTATCTGCAGCCGGTGGTCAGCCTTCCGCAGCGGCGCACGGTGTTCTACGAAAGCTTCTCGCGTCTGCGCGACGAGACCGGACGGGTGATGATGCCGGCCGAATATCTGGCGGTGGCCGAGCCGGAAGGGCTGATCAGCGCCATCGACAATCTGCTGCTGTTCCGCTGCGTGCAGATCGTGCGCCGCCTGGCCAAACAGGACCGCAAGGTCGGGATCTTCTGCAACATCTCGCTGGCCAGCCTGTCGGACGAGGTGTTCTTTCCGCAGTTCCTGGATTTTCTGGCCCAGAACAAGGACCTGCACGGGGCGCTGATCTTCGAACTGGGCCAGGCCGCCTTCCGCCAGCGTGGCGCGGTCGAGGCGCGCAACATGGCCAAGCTGTCGGACCTGGGCTTCCAGTTCAGCCTGGACAAGGTCAGCGACCTGGACCTGGACTTCCCCGATCTGCAGCGCTCGGACGTCAAGTTCCTCAAGATCAGCGCCGGCGTGCTGCTGGAGCAGCTGCTGGAGGTGGACGGCCACCTGACCATGAAGGCCATGCGCGACCTGAACGCGGCCGATTTTGCGGATCTGACCCGTCGCTACGGCGTCGAGATCATCGCCGAGAAGGTCGAGAACGAGCGCCAGGTGATCGACGTGCTGGAGCTGAACATCGGCTACGGCC
>CAZJBC010000048.1:0-13313 GCA_964543805.1 uncultured Brevundimonas sp. | reverse complement strand
AAGAGCTTGGCGCCGGTTTTGGAGTTGTAGGCCGAGAATTCTCCGGCCGCATTGCCCTTGAAGACCACGTCCCCGGCAGTGACCATGGTGCCCGATGCGCCATAGACCGCATCGTCCGAGCGCCACACTTCCTTGCCCTTCACCGGATCCCACGCGATCAGATAGCTCTTGATATTGCCCTGTTTGGGCGCGCCTGGCGCGGCGAACAGCGGGGCCGCCGCGGCGCGATCGACGCCAGTGTTGTTGGCCCGCTCCTTCATCTGGAAGGTCTTGGGGTCCTGGCTGCCATAACCCGCGACGCTTTCAGTGACCGGCAGATAAACCAGGCCCGTGCGCGGGCTGTAGGACATCGGGTGCCAGTTGTGGGCGCCCAGGGCGGCGGGCTGGACTATGGCCGGATGGCCGACGCCATAGCGCGCCGCCGGGTTCTCGACCGGACGTCCGGTGGCGATATCGATATGGTCCGCCCAGTTCTCGGGCGCGTATTTTTCGGCCGACAGAAGTTCGCCGGTCTTGGCGTCCCACACATAGTAGAAGGCCTGTTTGGGCGCCTGCATCAGCACGTGGCGCTTGCGGCCCTTGATCGTCAGGTCGGCGGCCATCAGTGGGTTGGTATTGTCGAAGTCCCACTCGTCGCCCGGGGTTTCCTGGAAGTGCCAGACATAGGCGCCGGTGTCGGCGTTCAGCGCCACGACCGACGAGACGAACAGATTGTCGCCGCCGCCGGGGCTGCGGATGTCCTGCGACCAGCTCAGGCCGTTGCCGGTGCCGAAGTAAACCAGGTTGGTCTTGGGATCGTAGAGGATGCCGTCCCAGGCGGTGGCGCCGCCGCCGAATTTCCACCAGTCGCCTTTCCAGGTCGCTGCATAGCGCTTGAGGATCGGCGCATCGCCGTTGTTCGGATCGTTCGGATTGCCCGGCACCGTATAGAAGCGCCACAGCTGCTTGCCATCCTTGGCGTCGTAGGCCGAGACATAGCCGCGCACGGTGTATTCGGCGCCGGCGTTGCCGATGATGATCTTGCCGTTGGCGATCCGCGGCACGCCGGTGATCGTGTAGGGCTGGGAAAGGTCGGTGGTCTGAACCGACCAGTCGACATGACCGGTCCGTGCATTCAGCGCGATCAGACGGCCGTCCAGGGCGGCTTCATAGACCCGGCCCTGCCAGGCCACGACGCCGCGGTTGACAGTGCCGCAACAGGATATCCGGCCGATGGCGGCGCGGTCGACCTTGGGGTCATATTCCCAGATCTTCTCGCCGGTCTTGGCGTTATAGGCCTTCACCATGCTCCAGTTGGTGGTGACGTAGAGCACGCCGTCGACCACGACGGGCGTGGATTCCTGCTTGGCGTCGGTGTCGATATCGCCGTACCAGGCCAGGCCTAGCTGGCCGACGTTGGTAGTGTTGATCTGGGTAAGCGGGCTGTAGCGCTGCTCGTCATAGGTCCGTCCGGCGGACATCCAGGTTCCGGGCTCGCTGTTGGCGTTGACCTGGCGGGCCTTGTCCACCGCCGCCGCGCCGAAGCCATGCGCCGTCTTGGTCGCCGCCGCCGCCGCGCCCAGGGTCAGCGCCGCCGTCAGGGCCAGGCCCGCCGCCATGGCCGATTTCAGAGAAAGACCCATCTCGTACGCTCCCCAGCGTTATCTTGATCAGGGACTCTTCAGGGCCCCTTCTGAACCTCAGGGTGACGTGTCGGGCCGGGAAATTCAATGCTTCAAAATGCGCATCTAATTTTGTAGCGCCCAACGCTACACACCCTTGCCATTCGTAGTGCGCTACGCTACACCCTGACCGAGGGGCGTCGATGATCCGGAGCTGGAAAGGCAAACACACCCAAGCGGTGTTCAAAGGCGAGAAATCGAAAGGCTTTCCGTCCGATCTTTTGAGTGTAACCCGCAGGCGGCTTCAGGCGGTTGATGCAGCTACGTCAGTTGAGGATTTGAAGACGCCGCCCGGCAACCGGCTGCACCAGTTAACCGGCGACCGGAACGGACAGTGGTCGATCAGCGTGAACGACCAGTTTCGCATCTGCTTTGTCTGGGGCGAGAACGGCCCTGAGGATGTTGAGTTTACCGACTACCATTGAGGCGACAATCATGACCGTCCGAGACTACACAACTTTCGCCGAGCCCCTGGCCCATCCGGGCGAGCATCTGCGCGAGGATTACTTGCCGGCCTTCGACCTGACGCCGGGAGCGCTGGCCAAGGCGATGGGCTTGAAGGACCGCAGCCGGATCGAACAGCTCGTTCGCGAACAGCGGGCGGTGACGTCCGACACGGCCCTGCGGCTGGGCCGAGTGTTCGGCACATCGGCGGAATTCTGGATGAACCTGCAGGCGCAGCACGACCTGTCGAAGAACGCGATCGCCAGCCGGGATGCGCTGGCGAAGATCAAGCCATTGGCGGCGGCATGAAATGACTCGTCCATCGTCGAAATGGCGCGACTTAATTTTCGGAGCGTCTATCGGCATCGCTATGGTCCTGCCCATAATCTCCCTGCGGGCCGACGACTGGGGCGACAATAAGCACTATACGAACGAGCCCGGAATGGCCGCCTCGCAGGCCATCTGCCGTTCAGTCAAAGGCCTGACGCCCCCTGCGG
This sequence comes from uncultured Brevundimonas sp., assembly GCA_964543805.1. GTDB lineage: Bacteria > Pseudomonadota > Alphaproteobacteria > Caulobacterales > Caulobacteraceae > UBA5005. The sequence goes on along the minus strand of CAZJBC010000048.1, from coordinate 10,711 downwards.
CTGATCTTCCCAACGCCACTGACATCGCTGCCCTGAAGGGCTGCAGTTCCGAAGACCTCTACTATGGTGAAACCGGGCCGGCCGATCCGGTCAAAGCCCGAAAATGCGCCCTTGCCGAGAGCCATAATGGCCGGGATGAACCCAACACCAGTCATCCTTTTTCGGGACCAACGATCCTCATGATGCTGTACGCCAACGGCAGTGGGGTGACACCGAACCTTGATCTTGCGACTCACTTCGCATGCCTTATCGATGGGGCGCCGTCCGAGAATGACTTTCGCGTTCACACGTTGGCGGGCCAGAAGGGTCAACAGTCCACCCTGCCGGGCTTTGACTACTGCGAGGGAATTACCAGCGGCTACGCTCAGGGTTTTTGCGCGGTGCGAGATTCCAATCTTCCCAATCCACGCGAGACGGCAAAGTGGGCGGCCCTGTCCTCTCGTGTCCTGCCGGCTGCGACATCCGCCTTTGACGCACTCTTCAAAGCCTCAGGAGAATACGAACGATCGCACGGCGACAGAGAAATCGACATTTCCGGTTCGGGACGGGTCGCGTTTATGATTGATGAACAGCAGAGCATGCACGATTTGTTCGCCACACAGCTTCGGCAGGTCCTGGACCGTCACGTTCCAGCCGCCACCTCCGCACAGGCGAGCGGCGCCGACAAGGCTCTGAATGAGGCCTATCGAAAACTGACCGCCCGCGGGGAAAGGGTCATTCCCGACGAATCATTCTCTGCCAAGGTCGCAGACGTGAGAACGACGCAGCGGGCGTGGATCAAATACCGAGACGCGTTTGTCACATTTTCCCGCGCCCAGTGGCCTGGAGCGCCGACTAGCGGACTGTTTGCGCAACTGACCCGGGACCGCACCAGACTCCTGCTAAAACTTCTGGAGTCTGGCGACGCATCTACCCGCTGCTTCGAAGACTGTTCGAACGATTGAGGGCGGCGCCCCTACTCCGCCGCCTGCTTCGGCGAGTAGCCGAGCACGGCCTTCACTTCCAGGAACTCGTGGAAGGCGAAATCGCCCCACTCGCGCCCGTTGCCGCTCATCTTGTAGCCGCCAAACGGGGCCATCAGGTCGCCGCCGGCGCCATTGATCGACACCTGGCCGGCGCGCAGGCGCGAGGCGACTTCATGCACCTTGGCCATATCCGAGCCGCCGATGTAGGCGGCCAGGCCGTACTCGGTGTCATTGCCGATCTCGATGGCCTGATCGACGCTGTCGTAGCCGAGGATCGAGACGACCGGGCCAAAGATTTCCTCGCGCGCGATGGTCATGTCGTTGGTGACGTTGGCGAAAACGGTGGGCTTTACGTAATAGCCCTTGTCCAGGCCCTCGGGCTTGCCGACGCCGCCGGCGACCAGGGTCGCGCCCTCGTCGATGCCTTTCTGGATCAGGCCCTGGATCTTGTTCCACTGAATTTCCGAGACCACCGGGCCGATGGTCGCATTGCCGGTCGGATCACCGACGATGATGCCTTCAGCGGTGGTGCGGGCGACCTCGATCGCCTCGCCCATGCGCCCAGCCGGCACCAGCATGCGGGTCGGCGCGTTGCAGGACTGGCCCGAGTTGTTCATCACGTGCTTGACGCCGCCGGCGACGCTTTTCGCAAAGATGTCGTCGTCGAGGATGATGTTGGGGCTCTTGCCGCCCAGTTCCTGGTGCACGCGCTTGACGGTCGGGGCCGCCGCCTTGGCGACCTCGATGCCAGCCCGGGTCGAGCCGGTGAAGGAAACCATGTCAACATCCGGGTGCGACGACAGCGCCGCGCCCACGGTGGGGCCATCGCCATTGACCAGGTTGAACACGCCGGCCGGCACGCCCGCGGCGTCCAGCACCTCGGTGAAGATCTGGGCCGAGAACGGCGCGATTTCCGACGGCTTGAGGATCATCGTGCAGCCGACGGCCAGGGCGGGCGCCACCTTGCAGGCGATCTGGTTCAGCGGCCAGTTCCAGGGCGTGATGAAGGCGCAGACGCCGATCGGCTCTTTCGAGATGCGGGTCGTGCCGCGGTCCTGGTCGAAGGTGAAGTTCTTCAGCACCTCGATGGCGGTCGAGAAATGGCCCATGCCGATGGGGGCCTGAGCCCGCTGGGCCAGGCTGGCGGGCGCGCCCATTTCCTCGGTCACGGCGGCGGCGATATCGCCAAAGCGCTTTTGGTATTCGGCCAGGATGGCCTGCAGCAGTTCGATGCGCTCTTCGCGGGTCGTGCGCGAGAAGCTGGCGAAGGCCTTTTTGGCGGCGGCGACGGCGCGGTCGACATCGGCCTGGGCGCCGAGCGCGATATGGCCGGCGACATCTTCATTGGCCGGATTGATCACATCCAGGGTGCGCAGTTGGGCAGGCTCGACCCATTTGCCGTCGATGTAGAATTTCAGATATTCGCGCATGGGGTCGTCTCCCGAAGAGGTCTGGTATTGGCGTTGACCCCAAATATGGCTGATCGGGGCGGCTTGCGAAAGGCGTTGGTTGATTCGGCGCGAACTTTGGGCGCTCCTAGGGGCAACCCGGCAAGAAAGTAAGAAAAACACAAAGGCCACGAAGGTGACACCAAGGACACTAAGAGGTCGGTGGCTTTCTCCCGATACCGCGCCGTGGGGCGATCAAGTTTGAATGCGGCGTAGCCGCCGCAAACAATTGGCGTTCCCGCTCAGTCTCAGTCACTCGAAGTGACTTTGTGATCTTCGTGTCTCCTTCGTGGCCTTTGTGTTTTTCTTGCTTCCTTCCTACCTCTTACGCTCTTGCCGCACCCGCCGATCACCGCTAATTCCACCCCATCAAGATTCAGGGGTTTTCAGCCATGGTCGCCATCGGCGTTGTCTTTCTTTTCCTCGCCCTCTACGGCGTTCTGAACATGGTCGAGTTCAAGCGCTTCGACTGATTTGACTTAGCGCTCGCCGTGGAGTGAGCGATGTCCAAAGGAACCGCGATCGTAACAGGCGCGCCCAGGCGGATTGGCCGGGCGCTGGCCCTGTGCGCCGCCACCAGTGGCTATGACATCCTGATCCATCACCGTGACGCCCTGGCCGACGCCGACGCCCTGGCCGGCGAGATCTCGGCCATGGGCATGCGCTCACATCTGTTTGCCGCCGACCTGGCCGACCCGGCGGCGCCTGCCGCGATGATAGGGGAGGCGATCTCGCACCTGGGCCCCGTCACCCTGCTGGTCAACAACGCCTCGCTGTTCGAACACGACACCCTTTCGACCCTGACGCCCGCTTCGTGGGACGCGCACATGGCGGTCAATCTGCGCGCGCCCGTTCTGCTGATGCAGGCCATGGCCGCCGCCCTGCCGCCGGGGCGCGAAGGGCTCGTGGTCAATATCCTCGACCAGCGGGTGCTGCATCCAGGGCCGGACTTCTTCAGCTACACCCTGGCCAAGTCGGCCCTGTGGACCGCGACCCGCATGGCCGCCCAGGCGCTGGCGCCGCGCATCCGCGTCAATGGCATTGGTCCCGGTCCGACCCTGGCCTCGATCCACCAGACCAGCGCCGATTTCGAGGCCGAGGCCGCCGCCACCCTGCTCGCTCGCCCGGTCGATCCCGACGATATTGCGGGGGCTCTGCGCTACCTGATCGGCGCCTCAGGTGTTACAGGCCAGATGATCGCGGTCGACGCCGGCCAGCACCTGGCGACGCGATAGGGTAACCCGATGGCCGAGCCGATCCCCTTCCCGCCCTCCGATCCCCGCTCCGGCGTGCGGATGACCGCCGCCTCGGTGTTCGTGCGCGGCATCCGTGTCGAAGCGCAGATCGGCATCTATGCCCACGAGCACGGCCGCACCCAGCCCTTGATCGTCGACGTCGAGCTATCCATCGAGCCGGCCAGCTTTGAGCACATTGCCGATACGGTGAACTACGAGACGATTACCGCCGCCGCGCTCTCCATCGCCGCCGAGGGGCATCTGAAGCTCGTCGAAAGCTACGCCGAGCGCCTGGCCCGCGCCTGTCTGGAAGACCCGCGCGCACGCCGCGTGCGGGTGCGCGTTGAAAAGCCCGAGGCGCTCGCCGCCCACGCTGAAGCCGCCGGCGTCGAACTGGTGCTGGAAAAGGCGTGATCTACCAGGTCCGCCGTGGCGCCCTGACCCGGGCCAGCACCTGGCGGCTGGAGGACGGCGTGCTGATCGAGGACGGCGCGCGATCCGGCCGCTACCCGCTGGCCGGCCTGAAACGCGCCCGCCTGGCCCAGGGCGCGGACCGCCTGGCGCCTGGCGAGCGGATCCTGATGCTGAGCTTTGGCCGCCGGCGCATCGTCATTGGCTCTTCCAGCTATGCGGGCCTGACCCATCGTGTCGATCAGACCGAGACCTTCGCACCCTTTGTCCGGGCGGTTCTCAGCCAGGCTGCCGAAGCGGCGCCCAAAGCGCGTTACACCCTGGCCGGCGACCTGCGGCTGGGCATCTACGGCGGCGTGCTGGCAATACTGGGCGCTGGTCTGGTCCTGACCTTGGCCGCGACCCTTGCGGCCGGCGAAGTCCCCCTGGGCGTCAATCTGGCGGCGCGGATGAGCTTTGTGCTGATCCTGATGCTGACGCCCCTGCCCTGGCTGGACAGATTGGGCCGCAAGAGCTTCGATCCGCGGGCGATTCCGGACGAGGTGCTGAGCTAGATCGCGCTCGATTGAGCCTGAATTATCGCCCGCAAGATTGCTTTCGCGGCGCGCCCCTAAAAGGGCGCGCCGCGTAAGCAATCTTACGGTAGATCGACCGCCCACAAACGCGGCTAGTAAATCTCGAACAGCCCCGCAGCCCCCATGCCGCCGCCGATGCACATGGTCACCACGCCGAGCTTGGCGCCGCGGCGCTTGCCTTCGATCAGCAGGTGGCCGGTGCAACGCGCCCCGGTCATGCCGTAGGGGTGGCCGATGGAGATCGAGCCGCCCGAGACATTGTACTTTTCCGGATCGATGCCCATACGGTCGCGCGAATAAAGACACTGCGAGGCGAAGGCCTCGTTCAGTTCCCAGATGTCGATGTCCTCGACCTTCAGCCCGTGACGCTCCAGCAGGCGCGGGATCGCAAACACCGGGCCGATGCCCATTTCCTCGGGACCGCAGCCGGCCACCGCCATGCCGCGATAGGCGCCCAGCGGTTGCAGGCCACGGCGCTCGGCGTCTTTCGCCTCCATCAGCACAAGGGCCGCGGCGCCGTCCGAGAGCTGCGAGGCGTTGCCGGCAGTGACGTATTTGCCCTCGGCGATGCGCTGGCCGCCCTTGAACACCGGCGCCAGCTTTTCCAGGTCCGCCAGCGTGGTTTGCGGACGGTTGCCTTCGTCCATGCGGATGGTGACGACCTTTTCGCTGACTTCGCCGGTCTCCTTGTTGGTCACCAGCATGGTCGCCTCGACGGGGATGATCTCCTTGTCCAGACGGCCCTCGGCCTGGGCGGCGGCGGTGCGCTGCTGGCTCATCAGGGCAAAGGCGTCCTGCGCCGCCCGCGTCACGCCATAGCGCTCGGCGACGATCTCGGCCGTCTCGATCATGGCCATGTAGAGTTCGGGAATTTCGCGCTCCAGCTTGGCGTCGCGGGCGCGATAGTTGTTGGCGTGCTCGTTCTGGACGAGGCTGATCGACTCCACCCCACCGCCGACCACCACCTTCATGCCGTCATCCGTGACCTGCTTGGCCGCGGTCGCGAGGGCCATCAGACCGGACGAGCAGGCGCGCTGGATGGTCATGCCCGAAACCTCGATCGGCATGCCGGCCCAGAGCGACGCCTGCCGGGCGACATTGCCGCCGGTCGCGCCTTCGGTGCGCGCGCAGCCCAGCACGACGTCTTCGATCTCCAACGGATCGACACCCGAGCGGGCGACCGCCGCCTTGATCGCCTGGCCGGCCAGCTCGGCCCCGCCGGTGTTGTTGAAAGCGCCCCGATAGGCCTTGCCGATGGGGGTGCGGGCGACCGAGACGATGACGGCTTCACGCATGGGGTGCGGTCCTTTGCTGATTTTCGGCGCGGACGCTTACAGGGACGCGCGCAGGAGGCAAGGGTCTAGACCTCGTTCGCCGTTTGAAGCCGCGCTGGAGCGCCGTTGTTCAGGTCGTCCAGTTGCTGCCGGTGACGACGCCATTGCCACCTCCGGTGGCGTCCTGAGCATAGGCCTCATCGAGCGGGCCGGGAACGTGTTCGAGATAGATCTCCCGCGCCGCCTGATAGGAGATTCCCGTCCTCGTCCCAAAGCATCGGTTGAAATCATCCTCAGTCAGGAACGCGGCATAGGCGACGACGGTGCAGGGACCTGAGAAATGACACTCCTCAAGCGCCTTTCGAACCTGGCCAGGGGTGTAATAGTCGGAATCTCCCCAACCTTCATTGAGCACGGCCGGAAGCCGTTCGACATACCGCTGCGCCGCGCGCCGCAAACGGAAGTTCCTGAACCACATATCGCGCGCCCCCGGGCTACCCTGGTCGCCATCTCTTACCACAACGATCGTCATCCCGGCGAAAGCCGGGACCCATTCCTCCGCCGCACGATCCAGCGTGTGATCGCGATGGCGTCGCGATCAAGGCAATCGCTTGCGGCGCACCTCGATGGGTCCCGGCTTTCGCCGGGATGACGAACTGAAGAGTCCTACCCTTCCGTCACCGCATGCAGGCGCGCATAGGCGCCGCCGCGGGCGACCAAGTCAGCGTGGCGGCCTTCTTCAACGATGCGGCCGCCTTCGAACACCAGGATGCGGTCGGCCGAGCGGATGGTCGACAGGCGGTGGGCGATGACGATGGTGGTGCGGCCGGCCATCAGCTCTTCGGTCGCGGCCTGCACCTGGCGTTCGGTGGCGACATCCAGCGACGAGGTCGCCTCGTCCAGAACCAGGATCGGCGCGTCGGCCAGGAAGGCGCGCGCGATCGCCACCCGCTGGCGCTCGCCACCGGACAGCTTGACGCCCCGCTCGCCGACCAGGGTCTCGTAGCCATTGGGCAGCACGGCGATGAAGTCGTGGGCCCGCGCCCGGCGCGCGGCCAGTTCGATCTCGTCAGCTGTCGCGCCCGGCCGGGCATAGGCGATGTTCTCGGCGATGGCGCGGTGGAACAGGGCCGGGTCCTGCGGCACGGTGGCGATGGCGCGGCGCAAGGAGCCTTGAGCCACGGTCGCGATGTCCTGGCCGTCGATCAGAATGCGCCCGGCCTGCACGTCGTAGAGCCGCTGGATCAACTTGACGAAGGTCGACTTGCCGGCCCCCGTCGGCCCGACCAGCGCCACCCGCTCGCCCGGCCGGATGGTCAGGGAAAAGCCACGGTAAAGATCGCCTGCCTGGTTCTGGTAGCCGAAGGTGACGTTCTCGAAGACGATCTCGCCCAGCTGGCCGGTAAAGGCCGGTGCGCCCGGCGCATCGGCCAGCTGCGGCTCGGTGCGCAGGAACTGGGCGACATCCAGCGTGTCATCCAGACCCTTTTGCAGCATCCGCGTCGTTTCGCTGAAATTGCGCAAATAGCCCTGCATCAGCATGAAGGCGCTGATCGCAAAACCGACGTCGCCGGCCGAGGCCTGGCCGTGGCCCCAGCGCCAGATCAGCAAACCCGTCAGCCCGCTCTGCAAGGTCACCATCATCACATTGGCGCCCAGGGCGATATTGTTGAACCGGTTCCAGGTGCGCACGACGGCCGTGCGCCAGGCCTGGGCCGTGCCGCCGAAACGGACCTCCTCGCGCGCCTCGGCGCCAAAACCCTTGACCACCGCATTGCCCGATATGGCGTCGGCCAGGGCCGCGCCGATCCGCGTGTCATAGGCGTTGGAAATCAGGTTCACCGGGCGGACGTAGAACTTGATGGTCAGGATCTGGTAGGCGACGAACAGGGCCATCACGACCGAGACAAACAGGCCGATCGCCGGCCAGCGCAGGGTGATGGTCACGGCCAGGCCGCCCAGCACGACGATGGTTGGCGTCAGCATCAGGATCACTGCGTCCGTGGCCGCATCAAAGCCCCACATGGCGCGGGTGACCTTGCGCACTGTTGCGCCGGCGAAGCTGGAGGCATGCCAGTCGGCCGAAAAGGCCTGGACGCGGGCAAAGCCGTCATTGACCAGCTTTTGCATGGCGGCCGACGAGAACCGGCTCATCACCCGAAAGCCGCTGATCCGGCTGGCGTAGTAGACGACATAAAGGCTGGCCAGAGCGGCCCACGCCGTCCAGGCGGCCTGCGTCACCCGGGCAGGATTGGCGACAGCGTCGATCAGTCCGCCGGCGGCCCAGGGGATGAACAGCTCACAGACCGTGCCGATCAGGAAGAGGCCCGTCAGCGAGAACAGCTTGACCGGCTGGTCCATCCAGCGGCGCGCGATAAAGCCCAGCACCTGCCAGTTGGTCAGCAGACGCGGACGTCTTTCGTCGTCCTCATCTTCGTAGGTCTGGTCGCTCATGGCGCACCTTTGGGGGCTCTCGGGTTCCGCGGAAAAAAGCCGGCCCGAATACAGGAACACCCCCCATGAGGCGAGTGATCGTTTCCAATCCCGTCTGATTTCTGGACGCTGTGGCCTAAATGCCCGGGGCGGGTTACAGCGGGTCATGAGACGCGCGAGCCTTGCCGGCCTTGTCGCCGCTGCCGCGGTCCTGGCAAGCGGCTGCGCCAACCTTGGTGCGGCCCCTTGCCCGACTGGACAGACCCCCTCGACCACCGTTCAGCTCTATTTCGGACGCAACATCGGAGGCAGCCTGGGGGTGCGCGAGGCCGACTTTACCCGCTTCGTCGACATGGAAATCACGCCACGCTTTCCCGACGGCCTCACCGTCACCAGCGGCGATGGCCAGTACAACGGCAAGGATGGACACCTGGTCCGAGAGCCGTCGAAAATCGTCACCCTGATTATGCCCGCGGCCACGCCGGAAGTGGCGGCAAAGCTCGACGCCATCCGCACCGCTTACAAGAGCCGCTTTCACCAGGACTCGGTGCTGATGGTCACCGCCCCCTCGTGCAGCGCCTTCTGATCGGGCTATAGCGGGGCCATGACCGTCCTGCCCGACGCCGCTCCCGCCAACTGGGTCGACCGCTACGCCCCCCCGGCGATGCGGCCGTGGCTCAAGCTGGGCCGGTTCGACCGACCGGTCGGGATCTGGCTCTTGATGCTGCCGGGCTGGCAGGGAATTGCGCTCGCCGACGCCGCGCGAGGCCATTGGCCCAACCCTCTGTTGCTCATCGCCTTTGCGATCGGCGCGGCCCTGATGCGGGCGGCGGGCTGCGCCTATAACGACATCGTCGACCGGGACATCGACGCCCGCATCGCCCGCACCGCCGGCAGGCCCATCGCCTCGGGACAGATCAGTCCGAAGCAGGCGGCGGTCTTCATCCTGATCTGCTCGCTCATTTCCCTGTTCATCCTGCTGACCCTGGGCCTGGTCGCCATCGCCCTGGGCGTCGGGTCCCTGGCGCTGGTCGCCGCCTATCCGTTCATGAAGCGGATCACCTGGTGGCCGCAGGCCTGGCTGGGGATCACCTTCAACTGGGGCGCCCTGCTGGGCTATGCCGCGGCGACGCACACGCTGCGCCTGCCCGCCCTGCTGCTCTATGCGGGTGGCATTTGCTGGACCCTGGGCTATGACACCATCTACGCCATTCAGGACATCGAGGACGACGCCCTGGTCGGGGTGAAGTCGTCGGCCCGGCGCCTGGGGCCCCGCGCCCGCTGGGGTGTTGCGGCCTTCTATATCGCCTGCGTGATCCTGACCCTGGGCGCCGCCGACCTCGCGGGCCTCGGCCCCCTGTTCCTCCCCTTCGCGGGCCTGTTCGCCCTGCACCTGTCCTGGCAGGCCAGCCGCGTCGATCCTGCCGATCCGGTGGGCGCCCTTGCCCTGTTCAGGTCCAACCGCGACGCCGGCCTGGTCCTGTTCGCAGGCCTGGCCGCCGGCCTGTGGCCCGGAGCGACGGGGGGCCTCTGAGTCCGCTCTGAATTCTCAGGGTTTAGCTTTGGGCCACGGCGCGGGTTTGTAGGTGGGGTCGGGACGGCCGAACTTGCCGTCCCACAACTGCGCCAGATAAGCAGGGTCGGCCAGTATGACGGCATCCAACAGCGCGAGTTGGCCTGGTTTTGGATCGGCCTGACCTTGTGCGGCGCGCGCCCGTTCCGGTGAGACGCGGGTGACAAAGACGGCCACGACTCCGCCCGTCTTGTCGATCTCATAGGCGTTGGAAAGCACAATGGCGCCGTCCTGCGTTCTTCCCGTCGGGGCGCCGTTGTAGGCAAAACCGTTGCTGCCCATGGCCGCGCGAATCTCGTCCAGTGTGGTTTTGCCGAAGGTCATGCCTGGAACGTCGCTCACCGCGCCCTCGGGCTTTTGGTTCCAGTCGGCTTCGAGATAGACGACGCGGCCGGTCTTGTTATCGACGGTAAGAGCCAAATGATTGCCATGCTCGTCGGTTACAGCGCGGTTCAGGTAGGGCTGATCTGGTGCGCCACGAGGCTGGACAAATGACATTCCGATGGAAAACGGCCCAAGCTCCTGGCCGTGGACTGGCTGAGTCGCCGCCACGAACGCAAGGCCAATGAGGCCACCAATCCGTTTCATTCTGCCCCCCCATAGCGGCATTCGGGCCGCCGAATTTGACCCAACGATAAGCTGAAAGGCCGGGCGGCGTCTATTCGCCGGTCGCCGCGCGTTCTACAGTGACCACAATGATCCTCGACCGTCGGGCCTTCATCCTGGCCAACACCCGCCTGCAGAGCCCGCCGCACACGCCCAAGCTGGTGCTGCATCTGGCCGACGAGATCACGCCG
>CAZJBC010000047.1:0-13415 GCA_964543805.1 uncultured Brevundimonas sp. | reverse complement strand
CATCGAGCCGGTGATCGTCGAAAACGGTCAAAAGGCGGTGGAAGCCTGCGACACGGGAGAATGGGACATCGTCCTGATGGACGTGCAGATGCCCGTGCTGGACGGCCCGTCCGCCGTGAAGCTGATCCGCGCCCGCGAATTGGCCAACGGCCGGCCGCGGGTGCCCATCGTCGCCCTGACCGCCAACGCCATGAGCCACCAGATCGCTGAATATCTCGACGCCGGCATGGACGGCCACCTGGCCAAGCCGATTGAGGCCGACAAGCTGTTCGCGGTCCTGGCCAGCGTGCTGAACGCAGGCGAGGGCGAGGAGCCCGCGGCGCTGAGCGCCTAGAGTCCGCTTCGAAATAATCGTATCCCTTCTAACCCCGCCGGAGCGCTCTGACCGTATTGAGTTAGAGTGCAGGTCGATGACTGCCATGACAGCGTCGCCGTAACAGGAGGAAGACTTCATGATCAGGCGATTTTTTCTGGCGGTAGGACTGGCGGCTTTGGCCGGCGCCGCGAACGCGCAGGATGCGGCGCCGACGCGCTCGATCACTATCTACAACAATAACCTGGCCCTGATGCAGGAGACGCGGACGCTCAACCTGACGGCGGGGCGGCAGAGGGTGGAGTTCCGCGATGTCTCGGCCCAGATCCGGCCTGAAACCGTCAGTCTGTCGGCGCCGGGAGCGACCGTGATCGAGCAGAACTTTGACTATGACCTGCTCTCGCCGGCCAAGATGATGGAAAAGGCGGTCGGCCAGCAGGTGCAGATCGTCCGCATCAATCCGGGCAACGGTCAGGAAGAGCGTGAGACCGCGACCGTACTGTCGGTCAACGACGGCGTCGTTTTGAAGATCGGCGACAAGATCGAGATCCTGCGCGACGACGGGGTTCCGACGCGGGTGATCTTCGACAAGGTGCCGGACAATCTGCGTGCCCGCCCAACTCTGTCGGTGACGGTCAACGCCGCCGCCGCCGGGCCTCGTCAGGCGACCCTTTCGTACCTGTCCACCGGTCTGGCCTGGAAGGCCGACTATGTGGCGCTGTTTGATGAGAAGGCCGGCAAGCTCGATCTGCAGGGCTGGATCACCCTGACCAACAATTCCGGCACCAGCTACGAAAACGTCCAGACCCAGCTGGTGGCGGGACAAGTGAATCTGACCAGCGGCAATCAGGTCTACCGCCCGCCGGTCCAGCCGGTTCGCGCCGGCTCGACGACCCAGGCCGGAACCGAGGGCGGCGCGACCGGCGCGGACTATCTGATCTACACCTTGCCCCAGCGCACCACGATCGCCGACAAACAGACCAAACAGGTTGGATTCCTGGACGCCAAGGGCGTGACGGCCAGCAAGCAGTACCAATACCGGACCTATGGATTTTCCAGCATTGCCCAGCCGCAAAGCGCCGAGGTGGCCGTCAATTTCTCCAACAGCCGCGCCTCGGGCCTCGGCGCGGCGCTGCCGGCCGGGATCATGCGCGTCTACATCCGCGACGCGGCGGGCGATCCGAAATTCTCTGGGGAAAACAACGTCAATCACACGCCCCAGGGCTCGGAGTTGTCGGTCAAGATCGGCGACGCCTTCGACGTGACTGTGCAGCCGACCGTGACCGACACCCAGAGGCTCAACGATCGCGATGTGCGCTATTCGATGACCTATCTGGTCCGCAACGCCCGCGCCGAGCCGGTGACCGTGCGTCTGGTGCAGGGCGGTCTTTACGCAAATGCCAAAATCACCGCCGAGAGCCTGAAGGACACCAGCGTTGACGCCTCGACCGTCGCCTGGTCGGTGCCGGTGCCGGCCAATGGCCAGACCAGCCTGACCTTCACCGTCGACAATCGCTGGTAGCATCGCCATGCGCCGGCTCCCCAGTCTTGCCGTCCTTTTGGCCGCCCTTTCCGCGCCCCTGATGGCGCGAGCCCAGACCCAGGTGGTGTCCGAGGGGCCCAGCCGTTCGTCGATCGTCATCTATCCCCAACTCTACGGCGTGGGGCTGGTGATGATCACCGAGACGCGCGAGGTGAATCTGCCGGCCGGCCCGGTAACGATCGCCTTTCGCGACGTGGCCGACCAGATCGTGCCCCAGACCGTGGCCGTCCAGGGCCTGCCCCAGGCGGTGGGCGAACAGAACTACGACTTTCAGCTGTTGACGCCCGGCTCGCTGATCCGCGCCTCGACCGGGCGGACCGTCGGTCTGGTGACCACCAATCCGCGGACAGGAAAGGTCACGCAAGAGCGCGCGCGGGTGGTCAGCGGGACGAACGGCGCTGTGCTGGATATCGACGGGCGCATCGAGGCGCTGAAATGCGGCGACGGGCCACAGCGGCTGGTGTTCGATGATCTGCCGCCGGGGTTCGTGGCCCGCCCGACCCTGTCGGTGACCACGGTCTCGCCGCAGGCTCGGCGCGCGGTGCTGACCTTAAGCTACCTGGCCACGGGGATATCGTGGAAGGCCAACTATGTGGCTCACCTGGCGCCCGACGGCCGGTCCATGGATCTGTCGAGCTGGATTACCATCGACAACCAGTCCAACGCCCAGTTCCCCGACGCCCCGGTGCAGGTGATCGCCGGCCGGATGCAGCGGCTCTCTGACACACGGCCGACTTCTCTCGCGCAGCAGCCGTTCCAGCCCAACTGCTGGCGGACCGACTCCGGCCGCACCCTGCGTGAAGCGCTTGCCGTGGGAGGCTTTATCGCCGGACGCGGCGGCGCCAATTTCGAAGCTTCTCCTCCGCCGCCCCCGCCAATGGTGCAGGCGAGAGCGTTTGCCCCGGCGCCTCCGCCGCGCCCTTCCGTGGAGGACCTGGGCGACTACAAACTTTACACCCTGCCCGAGCCGACCACTGTGGCGGCGCGCCAGACCAAGCAACTGCTGATGTTCGACCAGCCTGACGTGAAGTTCGACCGGGTGTTTCGCCAGACTTACAATACGGCTTACGGGTCCGGGCCGAGCTATCAGGAAGCCTCGCCCGCGCCGACCCAGATCGTCCTCGAGCTGAAGAACGAGGCGGCGTCCGGTCTTGGTCTGGCGCTGCCGGCAGGCCAGGTGGCGGTCTTCGAGCATCCGGACGGCGACCTTGCCATCCTGGCCGGCCAGCCGGGGATTCGCGATACGGCGGTGGGCCTGCCGCTGGAACTTGCTCTGGGCCAGGCGGTCAACGTGGAAAGCCAGGCCGTGGTGCTCGACCGCTCCAATGTCGGCGGGCGTCAGTCCGCCCGGGTCCAGGTGACCTTGACCAATGCGCAGAACAGCGCGGCCAGCATCGAGGTTCGCGAAGGCGGCGGGCGGCCCAATCTGGAAGTGACCGACGAAACCGCGGCCCACATCCTGAAGGATGGCAATCTTGAGTGGCGGGTCACCATCCCGGCCAATGGAACGGTGACGCTGCGCTACACCCTGGCCTGGCGGCTCTAACCGGCCGCGTTTCCGGCGCGAAATAGATATTGCAATATTGACATATCTGATCTACCCGAACGCGGCGGAAGCGAACCATTCCCTATTTTATAAGCGGTATACAACATTGCGACTATGAAATAGTATTTCTGGACAACTACAAATCATCGTGCCAGCATGGACCCATAATCGGAGGACGTGCTCATGAAACGGTATCTTCTGGCGGCCAGCCTGACGGCGCTCTCGGGGGCGGCCAGTGCTCAGGATGCGGGGGTCAGCCGCTCGATCACCATCTACAACAACAACCTTGCCCTGATGCAGGAGACGCGGACGCTGAACCTGACGGCGGGGCGGCAGAGGGTGGAGTTCCGCGATGTTTCCGCCCAGATTCGGCCAGAGACAGTCAGTCTCGCTGCTCCCGGCATGGGGGTGATCGAACAGAACTTCGACTTCGACCTGCTCTCGCCGGCCAAGATGATGGAAAAGGCGGTGGGCCAGCAGGTGCAGATCGTGCGCACCAACCCTGGCAACGGCCAGGAAGAACGCGAAACCGCAACGGTGCTGTCGGTTAACGACGGCGTGGTCCTCAAGATCGGCGACCGCATCGAGATACTGCGCGACGACGGGGTTCCGACCCGGGTGATCTTCGACAGGGTGCCGGACAATCTGCGCGCCCGCCCAACCCTGTCGGTGACGGTCAACGCCGCAACCGCCGGACCGCGCCAGGCGACCTTGTCCTATCTGTCCACCGGCCTGTCCTGGAAGGCCGACTATGTGGCGCTGTTCGACGAGAAGGCCGGCAAACTCGATCTCCAGGGCTGGATCACCCTGACCAACAATTCGGGCACCAGCTACGAAAACGCCCAGACCCAACTTGTGGCGGGTCAGGTCAATATGACGAACGGGTTCCGGCCCCAGCCGCAGGCGCTGCGCGGTGTCACCCAGGCCGGAACGGAAGGCGGCAATACCGGCGCGGACTATCTGGTCTATTCCCTGCCGCAACGGACCACGATCGCGGACCGCCAGACCAAGCAGGTGGGTTTCCTCGACGCCGCCGGGGTCACAGCACACAAGCAATATCAATACCGCGCGTATGATTTCGCCACATCCGGCACGCCCATCGGCGCCGAGGTGGCGGTCAACTTTGCTAACAGCACGGCAAGCGGGCTCGGAGAGGCGCTGCCGGCGGGGATCATGCGCGTCTATGTTCGCGACCAGGCCGGCGATCCCAAGTTCTCAGGCGAGAACAATGTGGGCCACACGCCCCAGGGCTCGGAGCTGTCGGTCAAGATTGGCGACGCCTTCGATGTGACCGTGCAGCCGACGCTGACCGACACGCAGCGAATTTCCGACCGCGAGATGCGCTATACGATGACCTATGTGGTCCGGAACGCCCGCGCCGAGCCGGTGAACGTGCGCATTGTCCAGGGAGGGCTGGCCTCCAACGCCCGCTTTGCGTCCGAGAGCCTGAAGGACAAACCGGTAGACGCCTCGACGGTCGCCTGGGACGTGCCCGTTCCGGCCAACGGCCAGACCGCCCTAACTTTTGTTCTGAACAATCGCTGGTAGGTAGCAGATGTATCGCCTGTTTACCCTTGCGCTGATGATGGTGGGATTCGCCGCGGCCCCGGTTGCCGCCGCGGTGGTGGTGTCGGACAAGCCCGACCAGGTCTCGGTAACTGTCTATCCGCCGATCGCCGGCATGGCGCTGGCGATGGTCACCGAGACACGCACAGTCGATCTGCCCGCCGGACCGGTGCGCATCCAGTTTCAGGACGTGGCCGAGAAGATCGTACCGCAAACGGTCTCGCTGCACGGTCTGCCACAGGCCGTCGGCGAACAGAATTTCGACTACCAGCTCCTCAGTCCAGGCTCGCTGATCCGAGCCTCTGAAGGCCGGATGGTCACCCTGGCGCGCACCGACCCCGCCACTGGCCGACGGCGTGAGCAGCGCGGTCGGGTTGTCGCCGGCGCCCACGGCGCCGTGATCGATGTCGACGGCCGAATGGAGGGTTTCCAGTGCAGCGGCCTGCCGGAAAAGCTGGTGTTTGACGACCTGCCGCCGGATTTTGTCGCCAAGCCGATCCTGTCGGTCGACACCGTGTCGTCGGCGCCCATGCGGGTGACCCTGTCGCTGAGCTATCTGGCCACCGGGGTGTCCTGGAAGGCCAGTTATCTGGCCCGGCTTTCGCCGGACGGCGCCCATCTGGACCTGACAAGCTGGATCACGATCGCCAATCGCACCGGCGCCCATTTCGCCGATGCGCCTGTCCAGGTGATGGCCGGACGGCTGGAGCAAAAGCCGGCGGAAACCCGCGCGCCGGTGATCCCCGTGGACGGGTTCGATCCCAAGTGCTGGAAAATCAATTCCGGCCGCGTCGTCGCCCTGCCGACCTTCCCACAGTTCAATCCCAACACGGACCAGATGATCCGCAGCCTGTCGGAGGCGGGCCTGAACGACAACGGTGATCGCGCGGGTCAAAACGCCGAGGGCTATGGCGTGCGCACACTCAACCTGCGCAACCTTGGCGTCGGGCGCACCTTGATCCTGTTCGACGGCGTGCGCCTGGCCGACGACCCGCAGACCAACGGCGGCCCGGCGTTCACCTTCGATCCCAATGTCACCGGCGGCGGGGCGCAGAACACCAACAATATCCCCATGGAAATTATGGGCTCTGTGGACGTGCTTAAGGACGGCGGCAGCGCGGCCTATGGCGGCAATGCGTCGGGCGGCGCCGTCAACTTTTCTCCCAGGCGGGTCGACGGCAGCGAAGGTTGGGGCGCCCAGGAATTGGTCACCGGACCGGCTCTGGCGCAGGCCGAGATCATGGGAGGCCGTTTTGCCGACTACACGCTCTACGCCTTGCCCGAGCCGACGACTCTTGCGGCCTATCAGACTAAGCAGCTTTTCATGTTCGAGCGGAAGGACGTGGCGGTCGATCGCGTTTACCGCCACGACGTGGCCCAGTCCTACGGCTTTCCCGACAGGACCCTCTTGCTCGGGCCACAGCCGGCGCAGACGGTTCTGAAACTGAAAAACGAGACCAGCGCGGGCCTTGGTCTGCCCCTTCCAGCCGGTCAGGTGACCCTCATGGCCCAAAGCGCGGACCAGCCGCCCATCGTCGCCGGCGAGCCCCAGATCGACAATACGGCGGCGGGCCTGGCTCTGGAGCTGCAGACCGGTCCGGAAACGAATGTGGAGTTTGCCACCCGCCTGATTCCGCGAACCCTGATGGGTTGGCGCGCCGGCGCCGAAGTGGAGGTGACGATCACCAACGCCCTCGACCACGCGGCCCAGGCGGAGGTGCGCGACGCGGGCGGAAAGCCCGGCGAGAAAGTCACCCAGGAAACTGTTGGCCATGCCGTGAAGGACGGCCGGATGGTCTGGGCTGTCGAGGTGCCGGCTCATAGCTCCCGAATCCTTCGCTATACGGTGGTCTGGACCGAGTAGGCTCCTGTCGCCCGCCCTGGCGCGACTAGAACAACCGCCGGGCGCTGATCGCAAAGGTGGTCACGCTTTTTGAGTGGCTGGTTTCGGTATATTCGATCGCGCCTACATCGCGCGGGGCGTCAAACAGGATGAAGGTGCTCTGGCTGCGGCCCAGCGAGCCGAAGGCGGCCGCGCTGAGCACGATATCGGGTTTGGGCCGGAAGCTGATGTTGGCGTTGACGAAGGGCCTGCCGGAGTACTGGTTGATAGTCTGGGGATTGTAGGCGGTCTGCTCGCCCTGGCCCGAAGCGCCGATGGCCCAGGTCAGCTTGCCGTGATTGAGTTCCTGGTTGATCCCGATGTTCCAGCCATAGGGATTGTCGCCTGACATGCGCCGCGAAACGCCGGTGACCGGATCATCGATCCGCGACAGGTTCACCGAGGCGCCGAGGTTGAAATAGCCGCCCTTGAAACCGTATCGCTCGAGCGGAATGTTGGCCGAGGCCTCGAAATTGTCCCGGTTGGCCGGGCCGACATTGGCGGTGACGTCATAGACCTGGGCAGGCGTCGTCGCCGTGGCCGGCACGCGCAGCACCTTGCTGCCGATCAGGTCGTAGACCAGCCGGTGCTGATAGCTGAGGCTGAATGAGCCGCGCTTGCCGAAGGTGTGTTCGTAGCCGGCCTCGAAGCTCCAGGTCTTTTCCGGCTGCAGATCCGGGCTGCTGGCGCCGATGATGCCGGTGATCGGCGAGGCGGATACGGCAAAGTCGCCGAACGACAGCTGGCCGACCGTTCGCTCGAGCGTGAACGTGAATTCGTGTCCGTCCCTGGGCCGCCAGTTGAGGTTCAGCCTGGGCTTGAGGTAGCCGAGGGTCTGTTGAGCATCGCCCGCCGAGCTGTTCGCAGCGATGGTCGAGCGCTCGTAGCGCAGCGAAATCTCGCCGTCGATTGTCGGGTCCGGCGTCCAGGCCGCCGAGGCGAAGGCCTCGCCGCGCACCTCGTTGCCGTCGGTGGTGTCGCCGGGGATAAAGACATGCGATCCGTTCAGGCCATAGCGCGATGCCGATTGAAACCAGTTGTAAGCCACCTCGGCTCCGCCGTTGAATGACCAGTCACCCACATCCGGCAGGGCGAAGGTGCCGGTCAGAACGCTTTGACCCGAGGTGTCCTGATCGGCGAACACCGACGATGTGCCAACCGCGTTGAAGAGGGACTGGGACTGGCTGGTATTGTACTGCTGGAGGAAGACGCCCTCGAGTTTGGTCCCGCTTTTCAGCGTGCGCGCATAACGCATGCCCAGCTCGCCGCCCTGCTCGCGGCCTGAATTGGACGCGGTGCGTTCGCCCCCCGGAATCAGCAAGGTGGTGACGCTGGAGCCGTCGTTGGACGAGGCCGTCAGCTTGGCGTTGGCGCGGAAGTTTCCGCCGCTCAGCGGACGCTCATAGGCGCCGGTCATCTCGTAGTCCTGGTTGGCCGAGACGCCATGGCTCGTCGCATCCAGGATCACCGCGCCGCCGGGCGCGACCTCGACATCATCATCGCCCCGGCCGCTGTTGTGATAGGAACCCTTGTTGCCCGAAGCCGAGCCATCGAGCGTGGCGCCGTCGTGTTGCCGTTGGGCGCTGATGTTGAAGCTGGGAGTATAGCCGCGCTCGCTGGCGTTTACGCCGGCTTCGGCCGAGCCGCTGACTCCTCCGTCGGGCTTGCGGATGACATTGGCCACGATGGTCTTGCCCTGCATGTCGATGCCGGGCGCGCCGCCGCGGATGACATCGATGCGCAGGACCGACGAAGCCGGAATGCGCGACAGAATCTCGCCCAGGCTGTCGTCGGTGGCGGGCGGCCGATGTCCGTCGATCAGGACGTTGCCGGCGTTGCCGGAAAAGCCCCGGGCGCTGTCGCCGCCGTCAAAGCTGAAGCCGGGAATATTGACCACCATGCCCAGGGCGGCGGCCGGCGCGAAATCGTCAAAGAAGGACGGCGGATAGCTGGTGACGGACGATCCAGTGTCGCTCGCGGCCTGCGGGGCAGGGGTGTCCGCCGCCATCAGCAGCACAGCCCCCAGTATGCCCACGATCATGCCATCGCCCCCAGCAGGCCCTAGCTTGACCGCATGATTGAGCGCGGATCAAGGCGCCGCGATGGTTGAATTGCGGCGCGTATGCGTCTTACGCCCGTAATCCGGGAATGTCTAGACCAGAGCGCCGTGGCAATGCTTGAACTTGCGGCCCGAACCGCAGGGGCAGGCCGAGTTGCGTCCGGTGCGCTCCCAGCCCGGCGGCAGGGCCGAGTGGGGCATGTTGGCTCGATCTTCGGCGCTTAGGCCCTCGGGGATCAATCCGCCGCCCACCTCGTTGTCGCCGGCGTCGGGGTCCATATGCACCGCGGTCATGGCCAGAGGATTGACCGGCGGGGGCGGCTCACTGACAAACTCCACCGTCATGATCCAGCGTGTGACCTGGTGGCGCAGACCGTAGAGCAGGGTCTCAAACAGGGTGAAGGCTTCGGTCTTGTACTCGTTCAACGGATCGCGCTGGCCATAGCCGCGCAGGCCGATGACGTTGCGCAGATGATCCAGGTGCATCAGGTGCTCGCGCCACTGCATGTCGACCTGCTGCAGCAGGAACTGCTTTTCCAGGCCACGCATCCGATCGGGCGAAATCAGCGCCTCGCGTTCGGCGGCCTTGGCGTCAGCGGCCTTGACGATGCGGTCCTCGATTTCCTCGTTGGCGATGCCCTCTTCGGCCGCCCAGGCCTTGATCGGCAGGATGAGGCCCAGTTCAAGGCCGATCTGCTCTTCCAGGCCCTCGACATCCCACTGCTCGGCATAGGCCTTGGGCGGCAGGTGCTTTTCCACCAGGTCGGCGATCGAATCCTGGCGCATCTCGGCGACGATTTCGGACTGGTCGTCGTCTTCCATGAACAGCTGGCGCTGTTCGAATACGGCCTTGCGCTGATCGTTGACCACGTCGTCATATTTGAGGACGTTCTTGCGCATTTCGAAGTTGCGCTGCTCAACCCTCTTCTGCGCCGTGGCGATGGCCTTGTTGAGCCATTTGTGGGTGATCGCCTCGCCTTCTTCGACGCCGAAGGTGCGCATGATAGAATCAAGCCGGTCGCCCGCGAAGATGCGCAAAAGGTCGTCTTCGCACGACAGGTAGAACTTTGACTGGCCCGGGTCGCCCTGACGGCCGGTGCGGCCGCGCAGCTGGTTGTCGATACGGCGGCTTTCGTGACGCTCGGTGCCCAGCACGTAGAGGCCGCCGGCGTTCAGGGCATGTTCACGGCCGGCGGCGATCTCGGCGGTGAAGCGGGCCTTTTCCTCGGCTTCGGACTTCATGTCGGGCTCGATGCCCAGGCCCATCTGTTCCGCGCGCCAGCGGAACATGTGCATGTCGATGTTGCCGCCGAGCTGAATGTCGGTGCCGCGGCCGGCCATGTTGGTGGCGATGGTGATGGCGCCGGGCACGCCGGCGTCGGCGACGATATAGGCTTCCTGTTCGTGATAGCGGGCGTTCAGCACGCTGTGGGGCAGGCCCTTCTTCTTCTTGCCGTCCTGCTCGTACTCGTACTTCTTGAGCAGTTCGGCTAGCTGCTCGGATTTTTCGATCGAGACGGTGCCGACCAGGATTGGCTGGCCGCGCACGTGGCAGTCGGCGATCTGGCCCAGGATGGCTTCGTTCTTCTCGTCGGCGGTGCGATAGACCTCGTCGTCGTCGTCGATGCGGGCGACCGGGCGGTTGGTGGGAATTTCCACCACGTCCATCTTGTAGATGTCCTGGAATTCCGAGGCTTCCGTCGCCGCGGTGCCGGTCATGCCCGCCAGTTTCTTGTACATGCGGAAGTAGTTCTGGATGGTCACCGAGGCCAGGGTCTGGTTCTCGGGCTGAATCTCGACATCTTCCTTGGCCTCGATGGCCTGGTGCAGGCCTTCCGACAGCCGCCGGCCGGTCATCATACGCCCGGTGAACTCGTCGATCAGAATGATCTCGCCGGCCTTGATGATGTAGTCCTTGTCCTTCACGTACATCGTGTTGGCGCGCAGGGCCTGATTGATGTGGTGCACCACCGAGACGTTGACGGCGTCGTATAGATTGGCCGAATCCTCGGCCAGGTGGCCGGCCTCGATCAGCATTTCCTCGATCTGTTCCTGGCCCTTTTCGGTCAGGATGACCTGGCGCTGCTTTTCATCCAGGTCGAAGGTTTCCTTGTCGCGGATCAGGGCTTTCACCACCCGGTCCATGGTCTTGTAAAATTCTGAACGGTCTTCGGTGGGGCCCGAGATGATCAGCGGCGTGCGCGCTTCGTCGATCAGGATGGAGTCGACCTCGTCGACGATCGCGAAATGGTGGCCGCGCTGAACCATCTCGCTGGTCGAGTAGCACAGGTTATCCCGCAGATAATCGAAGCCGAACTCGTTGTTGGTGCCGTAGGTGATGTCGGAGTTGTAGGCTTCCTGACGTTCGGTCTGGGACAGGCCGTTGACGATGACGCCGACGGTCAGGCCAAGAAAACGATAGATGCGGCCCATCCATTCGGCGTCGCGGCGGGCCAGATAGTCGTTGACGGTGACCAGGTGTACGCCGTTGCCGGCCAGGGCGTTCAGATAGACGGGCGCGGTGGCGACCAGAGTCTTGCCTTCACCGGTGCGCATCTCGGCGATGCCGCCCGAGTGCAGCACCATGCCGCCGACCAGCTGCACGTCGTAGTGGCGCTGGCCCAGGATGCGCTTTGAGGCCTCGCGAACGACCGCGAAGGCTTCATCGAGAATGTCGTCCAGGGTCTGACCTTGAGCCAGGCGTTCGCGGAATTCCACGGTCTTGGCGGCCAGCGCCTCGTCGGACATCGCCTCATACTGCGGCTCGAGCGTGGTGATCGTGGCGGCGCGGGTGAGCAGGCTCTTGACCTTGCGATCATTGGACGAGCCGAAAATCTTTTTGGCGAGGGCTAGCATTTGTCTCTGATCGGGGTCCGACTGCGGAGGGGTTGAAGGCGCGGGAAACCCCGGAAAATCCGCCTGTTGAAGCGCGCGCAGGACTTAAGCATCGCGCCTCGCGAAGTCAACGCGGGCCTTCGGAGTTCTCCCGACGGGCGATGCGGCGAATTCGACCTAACGGATCTTCTCGAAGTCCCCGTGCCGGCCCAGGCCATCCTTGAACCGCGTGGCCCCGGCGACGCCGTCCTCGGTGACCGCCAGACGGCCGTTATACCATTCCTGAACCAGGCCGTCGCGGATCGACACGCCCTGGCTCTTGATGGCCGAGCGGCGGTCGGCGCGCACGCAGGTCTGCGGAAAGCGGGCGATCTCCCGGGCTAGGGCCTCGGCCTTGGCGCGGGCGCCGCCGCTGGGCGTAATGTATTCGGCAAGACCCAAGGACAGGCACTCTTCGGCGGGCAGTTTGCGGCCGGTCAGGATGATCTCCAGCGCCCGGCCCTGGCCGACGATGCGCGGCAGGCGCACCGTGCCGCCGTCGATCAGGGGCACGCCCCAGCGCCGGCAATAGACGCCCATGTAGGCGTCGTCCGCCATCACCCGGAAATCGCACCACAGGGCCAGCTCCATGCCGCCGGCAACGGCCGGGCCTTCGATGGCGGCGATCACCGGCTTGTCCAGCTCCAGGCGCGAAGGGCCCATGGGCGCGCGGGGAATTTCGCCGCCGTTGCCGCGAGGGTCAGCGGTGGAGAAGTCGAGTTCCTTGTTCGGGTACTTCGTATCCAGGGTGCTGACGAACTTCAGGTCCCAGCCGGCGCAAAAGGCGCCGCCTTCGCCGTAGAAGACGGCGACGGAGGCGGTCTCGTCGGCGTCAAAGGCCAGAAAGGCCTCGTACAGGGCTTTGGCGCTGTCGGGGTCCATGGCGTTGCGCGCCGCCGGCCGGTCGTGGATCACGGTCCAGACGGGCCCGTCCTTTTCGATTCTGACGGTCATGGCGGGTCCTTCCCAGTTTGTATCGTTTGGACCGGCTTACACCGGCCCCGCCCCGCGGGGGAGAGCACGATCGCGTTTTGCACACCGGGGCTTTCGCGCCACCGTGACGCGGTATAGGGGGAGCCTTTAGATCCTAGAGAGACCGGACACGCCCATGACCCGGAAACTTCTGTTTTGCGCCATCGTCGCGACAGCGGCTGCGCTAGCCCTGGCCGGGTGTCACCGGGCGGCGCCGCAGGCCAAGCCGCCAGAGGCGGGCGATCAGGCCGCCGCCAAGGTCGGCGACAAGACCATCTGGGTTTCGGACGTCAAGCGCGAGGCCGTCGCCGAAGGCCTGATCGGCGACGGCGAACCGCTGGATGCTACCTCGCAGTTGTTCCACCAGGTGCTGCTCAGCGTCATCGACGAAAAGCTGCTGGCCGCCGAGGCGCGCAAGCGGGGCATCGAGAACGACGCGGCCGCCAAGCACCGGCTGGAACTGGCCGACGACCGGATTCTCGGCGACATCCTGCTGGAGAACAATGTCCAGAAGGGGGTGACCGAGGACGCCATCCGCCAGCTCTATCAGGAGACGCGCAACACCGGCGCGCCGGCTGAGGAATTCAAGGCCCGCCAGATCGTCACCCACACCGAGGCCGAGGCCCAGGCGGTCAAGCGGCTGATCGTGGCCGGAGCTAC
>CAZJBC010000046.1:0-13423 GCA_964543805.1 uncultured Brevundimonas sp. | reverse complement strand
CGTTGCCGATGACGCTGTCGTAGTCGCAGCAGGCGCCGGCGTCGGTCTGATAGGCTGAGCCGCCGTTGAGGATCTGGGCGTCGGCGGTGGGGACATGGCTGTGGGTGCCGACAATCAGGCTGGCCCGCCCGTCGCAGAAATGTCCCATGGCCATCTTTTCCGAGGTGGCCTCGGCGTGAATGTCGACAATGATCGCATCGGCGATATCGGCCAGCGGCGTAGCCTCGAGAATCCTGTCCACGGCGGCGAACGGATCGTCCAGCGCATCCATGAACACCCGGCCCAGCAGGTTGATGACCAGCACCCGCTTGCCGGACGAGGTCTCGAACAGATTGGACCCGCGGCCCGGGGCGTCGGACAGGATGGAATAGTTGGCCGGTCGGATCAGCCTCGGTTCTCTGACGATGTAAGTCAGGGCTTCCTTCTGGTCCCAGCTATGGTTGCCCAGGGTCAGGCAGTCGGCGCCGGCGGCGTAAAGCTCGCGGGCCGAGCTTTCGGTAATGCCAAAGCCGCCGGCCGCATTCTCGGCGTTTACGCAGACGAAATCGAGACCCAGGTCCCGCTTCAGCTTGGGAAGATGATCGGAAATGCCGTCGCGGCCGGAGCGGCCGACGACGTCGCCAAAAAAAGCCAGTTTCATGAAAACGGCCTATAGCCGGTTTCCGTCAGAATGGCGTCGAGTCTTTGATCGTGATCGTAAACCGGCACGTGATCGACTTCCTGACCGGCGAAGGCCAGGCCGACATAGGCCGGCGGCCGGCGCCCGTCGCGCAGCGCCTCGAGGGTGCGGTCATAGTAGCCGCCGCCCTGGCCCAGGCGGTTGCCGACGAAGTCAAAGGCCACCACGGGCGCGATGATCAGCTGCGGCGCAACCTCGGGCGCGGAGTCCAGCGGGGCGGCTATATTCATCAGGTCCGGGATGAGGCGGTCGCCCGGCAGCCAGGCGCGGAAGGTCACCGGCGCATCCAGTTCATGACAGGCGGGCAGGGCTATGGTCCAACCCAGGGCGATCAGGTTTTCCACCAGAGGGCGGGGATCCATCTCGTTGCCGGCGGCGCGGTAAACCGCCGCCACGCCGGGTTTGCTGAACCGCAGGGCGGCCAGCATTTCGCCGCACTTGTCGCCCGCCTGCCAGTCGGCCTCCGGGTGATCGCGGACAAACTGGCGGCGCAGGCTGCGCATGTGGATGCGCATGACGGCCTTGGCGGTATTTTCGGCGTCTTCGGTCATTTGGCCAGGATGCGGGTGGCGGCGCCGCGAAAACCGTTGAAGGACGATTCAATCCTCTCTGACCTGGGTTAACAGGTGGGCCCCGTGTACCCGAGACCACGGTCTCAGACAGGGACAGGTCCCTTAGAGCGAATTAAGGTCCGAAGGATATGGTTGCCTTCAACGCGAACCACAGCAAGACCCGCCATTTGCGAACGTAGGGCTTCGGGGTGACCGCCGCAAGCGGGGCGGCTCAATCGCTTCGCGGCAGCGCGCGAATCTCGACCGTGCCGCCGTTTTCGAACACCGGATTGCCGGCGACCAGGGCCCTGGCCGCGTCCAGGTCCTTTGCCTCGATCAGGATGAACCCGCCGATGTGGCCGGTGACGTCCGGGGCAGATCCCGATTTCTTCATGGTCACGCCGGGGCCGATGACGCTGCCGCCCTCATGGTGGCCGCCCGCGCGCAGCTTGCCGAGATAGGCTCCCCAATCCTCGTCGCTCGCCGCGCGGGCAGCATCCTTGTGCATGAGCAGCAGGAAGTCGGCCAAGGCCTAGTTCCCGGCCAGGGCTTCCAGCCGTTCAGCCGCCGCGTCCAGCGCGGTGACCGCCCGTGCCTCGGCGCGGGCGTAGTCGGACTGAACCCGGGCCAGATCGTTCTGCACGTGGGCCAACCTGGCCTTGGCGTCGGCCAGTTCGTCGGACAGCAAAAGGGCGCCCATCAGCATCAGTCGGGTCTCGCCCAGCGGCCCGACCTCGTCGGCGACGATGCGCACCTGACGGTCGAACAGGGCGGCCAGTTCGCGCACCCGGCCCTCCTGGCCGTTCTCGCAGCCGACCGTGTAGGGCTTGCCGTTAATTTCGACGGTAACCTGGGCCATTACGCGGCTCCCTTGTCACTTAGCGCGGCGCGGATTTCGGCGATGGCGCGGCCGAGGGCCAGGGAGGCCTGGTGTCCGGCCTCGGCCAGTTCGCGCTCGCGGGCGCGGGCGGCGTCCAGTTCCGCAGCCAGTTTCGAGCGGTCTTCGTCGAACAGGCCTCCGGCGTCGGCCTCGCCGTTTAGCCGCGATAGGCGCTTTTCGATGCGCACCACCGCGCGCTCCAGCCTGCGGGCCGCCCGTTCGATGGAGTCTTCGTCCGCCATGGGATAAGTGCGCTCCAATAAGTCTTGCCCATCCTCTATAGCCCGCCCGCCGCTGGTTTCAAACGCGCTGCTCGCCTTGATTTGCCGGGCGCATCGTGCGAGGGCGCGCGCATCGCCGCGACTCGGTTTAAGGCCCGCCCATGCCCGTCTCCCCGACCCACCTCGCCGACGCCATCCGCGTCCTGTCCATGGACGCCGTGCACCGCGCGAAATCCGGCCACCAGGGCATGCCCATGGGCATGGCCGATGTCGCCACCGTGCTGTGGACCAAGTTCCTGAAATACGACGCCGCCAAGCCCGACTGGTCCGACCGGGACCGCTTTGTCCTTTCGGCCGGCCATGGCTCGATGCTGCTCTATTCCCTGCTGCACCTGACCGGCTTCAAGGCCATGACCATGCAGGAGATCAAGGACTTCCGGCAGTGGGGCTCCAAAACGCCTGGCCACCCCGAGTATGGCCATACCCCGGGCGTGGAGACCACCACCGGCCCGCTTGGCCAGGGCCTGGCCACGGCGGTTGGTATGGCCATGGCCGAGGCGCACCTGGCGGCCCGGTTCGGCGCTGACCTCGTTGATCACCGCACCTGGGTGATCGCCGGCGACGGCTGCCTGATGGAGGGCGTCAGCCACGAGGCGATCTCGCTGGCCGGCCGCCTGAAACTGTCCAGGCTCACCGTCCTGTTCGACGACAACGACACCACCATCGACGGCAAGGCGACCATCGCCGAGACGGGCGATCAGGTGCTGAGATTCAAGGCCGCCGGCTGGGCGGTCAAGATTGTCGACGGCCACAATCACGGCAGGATTGCCGCGGCCATGCGCTGGGCGACCCGGCAGAACCGCCCGACCCTGATCGCCTGCAAAACCCTGATCTCCAAGGGCGCGGGCCCGAAAGAGGGCGACGCGCACAGCCACGGCTATTCCCTGTTCGACGACGAGATCGCCGCGGCGCGCAAGGCCATGGGCTGGACCGCCGCCCCATTCGAAATTCCCGACGATATCGCCGCGGCCTGGAAAAAGGCCGGCCGCAAGGGCGGTCGCGCCCGCCGCAAGTGGGAGCAGCGGGTCAAGGCGTCCGACCACCATGCCGCCTTCCACCGGGCGCTGAAGGGCGACGTGCCCGCCAGCGCCTACGCCGGCCTGGATGGCCACATCGAAAAATGCCTGGCCGACCAGCCTAACAACGCCACGCGGGTGCATTCCGGCGCGGCCCTGGGTCCTCTGACGGCGGCCATACCGGAGATGATCGGTGGCTCGGCCGACCTGACCGGGTCCAACAACACCTATGTCGCCGGCATGAAGCCGTTCGACGCTCCCGACTACGCCGGCCGCTACGTCCACTACGGCGTGCGCGAGTTCGGCATGGCCGCGGCCATGAACGGCATGGCTCTGCATGGCGGGGTGGTTCCCTATTCCGGCACCTTCATGGCCTTTGCTGACTACAGCCGCCCGGCCATCCGCCTGGGGGCCCTGATGGGCATCCGCGTCATCCATGTCATGACCCACGATTCCATCGGCCTGGGCGAAGATGGCCCCACCCACCAGCCGGTCGAACATCTGGCGTCCCTGCGCGCCATGCCGAACCTGCTGGTCTTCCGCCCGGCCGACGCCGTCGAGGCGGCCGAATGCTGGCGCGCGGCGCTGGAAGCAAAGACCACGCCCTCGATCATGGCGCTGTCGCGGCAGAAGACGCCGGCCGTTCGCAAGGTCGGAGGCAATCTGTCTGCCAAGGGGGCGTACGAGCTTTTGCCCGCCACTGGCGAGGCCAAGGTCACGCTCTTCGCCTCCGGCACCGAAGTCGCTCTGGCCGTGGCCGCTCGCGACAAGCTGGAGGCCGAAGGCATCGGAACCCGGGTGGTCTCGACGCCCTGCTGGGAGCTGTTCGAAGCCCAGCCCGCCGCTTACCGCAAAAAGACCATCGGCGTCTCGCTGGTGCGCGTCGCGGTGGAAGCGGGCGTGCGCCAGGGCTGGGAGCGGTTCATCGGCGAGCATGGCGGCTTTGTCGGCATGACCGGCTTTGGCGCCTCGGCGCCCTACGAGCGGCTTTACAAGGAATTCGGCATCACCACCGAAGCGGTGGTCGAGGCTGCGAAGAGCGCGCTCTAGCGCGTCGCTCCCGGCTGCCACAGAACATCGCCCGCGCCCTTGTTGTTGGCGTAGCGGGCGGCGACGAACAGCAGGTCCGATAGGCGATTCAGGTACTTCAGGGCCTCGGCCGATACGATCTCGCCTTCGCGAGCCGCTAGGCTCACCGCTGCCCGCTCGGCCCGGCGCGAGACCGTACAGGCGTGGTGCAGATGCGCCGCAGCCGGTGTTCCCCCCCGCAGGATGAATGACTCCAGCGGCGACAGCTCGGCGTTCAGCTGGTCAATCTCGGTCTCCAGCCGCTCGATCTGGCCTTCGAGGATGCGCAACGGCTCCCAGCCCAGCGGCCTGCCACGGTCGGGTGTGGCCAGATCCGCGCCCAGGTCGAACAGCTCGTTCTGGATGCGGGCCAATATGGGATCGAGCGCCGCATCGCCCGCCGTGTGCAGGCGAACCAGGCCGAGGCAGGCGTTGGTCTCGTCCACCGCGCCATAGGCCTCGACGCGCAGGTCGTCCTTGGCGACCGGCTCGCCGGTCGACAGGCGGGTTTTTCCGGTGTCGCCCGTGCGGGTGTAGATCTTGTTCAGGGTGACCACGACTAGCTCCGCGAGCGCCAGTAGAAGGCGGCGACAAGGATCAGAACGGCGATGAACTGCAGCAACACGCGCAGGCGCATCAGCTTGTTCGAATAGGACCGGCCAAAGCTGCCGCCCTTGAACAGGGCGAACAGGCCCACCGCCAGGGCGATGAGCACCGCCGCCAGGGACACGGGAATCAGAATGGAGAAGACATCGCGCATGCAGCCACCCTAACGGGCGATGCGGGCAAAGGCCACCGGGCCCGATTTCGCCGGCTGCGACGAGACTCAATTCGCCGAACGCGTTCACCTTAAGCTTGGGCGGAAATGGCAACCTTGGCCTTGAAACCGGCAAGATGCGTGCGACAAAACAGCGCGCACCATCTTAAAGCAATACACTTTGACGACGTTTTCCCTATATCCGCAAACAACAGCGATACGCGATTCCCATTCGGTGAACATATTCACTCAGCGATTGGGATCGTTCTCCCGGCCAGAGCGCCCTTCCGAAGCCCCAAGGCGACGGCTGATTCAATGGCGCCGCAAACTCCCGCCCCCGGGCTGAGGAGACGTCCGGGAACCTTTAGTAAGGTGTGTGCCGACCAAGCCATGCCGGGGGGCGAAGCGTCTCCCGGCCTGTGGCCAATGTGAATCGATCGCGGCCCAACCGCGCCAAGAACAAGAGAAGTGAACGCCATGTCCATGAACCACATTCCCGCCGCCCTGATGGCGCGGTCGGCGACGCCGATGACACGCCGCGGCCTGGCCAAGCTGCGCACGCGCGAAGCTCTGATGGCGGCCGCCAAGACCCTGTTCACCGAGCGCGGATACGAAGAGGCCACCGTGCGCGACATCGCCCGCGCCGCCGGCATGTCGACCGGTGCGGTGTTCGCCAATTTCCGCGACAAGGCGGATCTCTTCCATCGGGTTCTGTCCCAGGACGCCGGCATCCTCGCGGAAACCATGCGCCAGGTCGCCGCCCTGCGCGACGGGGGCGTGCGCGAAACCCTGTTGACGGTTCTGGCCGCCGGCTACGCTTTCCACCTTAGGCAGTTACCGCTTTTGCAGGCCGCCTGCGCCGAAAGCTGGCGCCAGGATTCCGCCGGCGAGGTTGCCGCGCGCGAACGCATGCGGCAGATCATCGCAATTCTAGAGGGAGTCTTGCACAAAGCGGTCGTAAACGGTGAATTGCGTTCAGACATCGACGTGGATCTGGCGGTCGATCTGATCTGGCGCGCCTATCAGTCCAATTATCGCCTTGCGATCTACGACGGTTTCGATCTGGAAGGCTTGACCGGCCGGCTGGAGCGGCAACTTGATCTGATCCTGCCGTCCATGACGGTCCGCAGGGCCGCCTGATCCGGCGAGCAGCTGAAGTTTGAAAGCAGCGTTCGGGGCCCGCGGCGGGCCTGGGCGCTTGGGGGTGGAACTTGGCGGGCTTACGCGAGACGCAAAAACAGGCCACGCGGGACAAGGTCCTGGCCGCCGCTCATGATCTGTTTGTCGATATTGGTTACGAGGCCGCGACGATCCGCATGATCGCCGACCGCGCCAACGTGGCGACCGGCAGCGTCTTCACCACCTTTCCCAGCAAGATCGCCATCCTGCGCGCGGTGATGGAAGATCGCCTGGAACGGCTTTTCGTTGAGCTGGACGCGGTGGCGCCCCATCTGCGCGGCTCCACGATCGACCGGTTGTGCTCGGTCATCGCGGTCCACTACGACTTCGAGATGCGCCGCCCCCGCCTGTTCACGGCCTTCCTGGCGGCGAATTTCGAGTGGGCCTCCGGCGAGCCGGTGATCACCTTCGGCCGCCAGCCGCGCCTGAATGGCATTCTGCGTGAGATCCTGCGGGCCGGCGTCGCCGACGGCGAGGTGCGGGCCGACTGCGACCTTGATCTGTTCATCGACGTGCTGCTGGCCGCCTATGCATTCAACTACCGCCATGCCGCCCAGGACGGCCTGGGAGCGGGCGAGCTTTCCGCCATCATGGACCGCCAGATTGCCCTGATGTTCGACGGTATTTCCACCACGCGACCATAGGGCCTCATTGCGCGGGTCCGGCGTGACGATCGTTTCTGCCTAGGACCTGGTTTGTCGCGCTCTTTGGCGGCGAACCGACGCCGACTTCGCCGAATAGCGCACTAGTTGCCTTCGTCCAGCAGCCGCCGGGCGATGACCTGGGCCTGAATTTCGCCCGCGCCTTCAAAGATGTTGAGGATGCGCGCATCCGCCAGCACCCGGCTGATGCGGTATTCCATGGCGAACCCATTGCCGCCGTGAATCTGCAGGGCGTTGTCGGCCGCCGCCCAGGCGACGCGCGCGCCCAATAGCTTGGCCATGCCAGCTTCCAGGTCGCAGCGCTTGTCCTCGTCCTTGCGGCGGGCGGCGAAGTAGGTCAGCTGGCGCACGCCCATGATCTCGGCGGCCATCATGGCCAGTTTGTTGTGGACACGGGGGAAGTGGAAGATCGCCTGGCCGAACTGCTGACGGTCCAGCGCATAGTTCAGCCCGGTCTCCAGGGCGCACTGCGCGACTCCGATGGCCCGCGCCGCGGTCTGGATGCGGGCTGACTCGAACGTCGCCATCAGTTGTTTGAAGCCCTGGCCTTCGACACCGCCGAGCAGGTTCGCCTTGGCGACCTTAAAGCCGTCAAAACCCAGCTCGTATTCCTTCATGCCGCGATAACCGATCACCTCGATCTCGCCGCCGCTCATGCCTTCGGTGGGAAAGTCATTGCCCGCAACCATGTGCGCCTTGGGGGCCAGCAGCATGGACAGGCCCTTGTAGTCACTGGTGGCCGGATCGGTGCGCACCAGCATGGTCATCACATCGGCCCGCGCCGCGTGGGTGATCCAGGTCTTGTTTCCGGTGATGACATAATTGTCGCCGTCCAGCACGGCGCGGGTGCGCAAGGACCCCAGGTCCGAGCCGGTGTTGGGTTCGGTGAAGACGGCCGTCGGCAGGATTTCGGCCGAGGCGATCTTGGGCAGCCATTCGTCCTTTTGCGCCTGGGTGCCGCCGGTCAGAATCAGTTCGGCGGCGATTTCCGAGCGGGTGCCGAGGGATCCCACGCCGATATAACCGCGCGACAGTTCTTCGGAGACCACGCACATGGCGGTCTTGCCCATGCCGGCGCCGCCGTATTCTTCCGGAATGGTCAGGCCAAAGACGCCCAGATCGCCCAGCTCCTTGAGTAGTTCGATGGGAATCAGCTGGTCCTTCAGGTGCCACTCGTGAGCGAAGGGGACGACCTTTTCCTCGGCCAGACTGTGGAACTGGTCGCGAATCATCTCGAAGGTCTCGTCCAGGCCCGTCTGCTCCAGCGTTGGCTTGCCCCGGGCGTGGGTCAGATGATCGGCGATCGCGGCCTTGACGCCTTGCGTCGCGCCGGCGTTCAGGGGCTTGAGCACCGCCCACAGCTTTGCGACCGCATCGTCGGTCATACCCAGGTCGTAGGGCCGCACGGTCTCGCCCTGATTCATCGGTATGCCGCCGACCAGCTGGGCGGAATATTCGCCCAGCAGCAGTTGCGCCAGCAGCGCCTCGACTTGGCCGAATTTGCCTTCCGCCGTCAGGGCGTCGGCCCAGGCGGAGACCTGGGTGAACAGCTCGGCGTAGGTGGCGTACCAGCCATACCCATGGACGGCGTGCTGCTCGGCGTCGGCGAGCTTGCGATCGACGCGGCCGTCACGGGTGACCTTGGCCTTCACCGGACCCTTGGCTTCGGCGACAAAGGCCTGAACGGCGGCGGCGCACCGGCGCATCAGGCCCTGAAGGTCTGGCAGAACCAGGTTTTCGGCGGTGGTCATCGCAAAGGCCTCTAATTAGTGAACGATCGTGCGCTTTAATCTTGGGCGCCCAAGCCGCCCAAATGCTTTACCCGCGGAAGCTATTCAACCTTTTCCTTTCGGCGGATGGGGCTTTCGTTGGCGCCCGCCGGGCTTTGGCGGAGCCTTTGTGCGCGGCTTGGGCCGGGCCCAGCCCGTCTTGTAGGTTTTTTCCGCAGGCTTGGCGGCGCCTTCGGGTCCCGGTCCGGCCCTGCGCTCCTTGCGTGGGGCCCGGAACGAGGGCGTCGGCGCCAGGGGCCGGGGCGCGTGATCTCCCTTGGGCAACTTGGCGGGCGCGATATAGGCGGCCAGCTGTTCGCGAATGACGCGGGGGCCGACTTCCTCGACCTGACCCGAGGCCAGCTCGCCCAGGGCAAAGGGACCATAGGACAGGCGGATCAGACGGTTGACCATCAGTCCCAGCGATTCCAGCACCCGCCGCACTTCGCGGTTCTTGCCTTCGGCCAGGGACAGGCTGATCCACAGATTGGCCCCCAGCGGCCCATCCTTGGACTTGTCCAGGGTCGCATCGATGGACCCGTAATTGACGCCCTCGACCGTGACGCCCTTTTTCAGGGCCTCGAGCTGGTTTTGGCTGACCCGCCCGCGCGCCCGGGCGCGATAGCGTCGCATCATGCCGGTGGCGGGCAGCTCCAGCGCCCTGGCCAGTTCGCCGTCATTGGTCAGCAACAGCAGGCCTTCGGTGTTAAAGTCCAGCCGGCCGATGGAAATGACCCGCGGCATGCCCTTGGGAAGGTGCTCGAACACCGTCGGCCGGCCCTTGGGATCGTTGTGGGTGGTCATCAGCCCCGACGGCTTGTGATAACGCCATACCCGCACGGGTTCAGCATCCTCCACCACCTTGCCGTCGATGGTCAGGATATCCTTAGGGCCGACCTTGACCGCAGGCGTGGTCAGCACCACGCCGTTCAACGCCACGCGGCCCAGCTCGATCATCCGCTCGATTTCGCGGCGCGAGGCGACCCCCGCCCGGGCCAGAGCCTTGGCGACCCGCATCTCATCGGGGTTGGAATTGTTGTCGGCAGTCATCTAACTGCTCCTTTGGAAAGGCCGCGCGTCTCTCGACGGGAAGGCGGCCATCAATAGCGGGCGGGACGGGCGGCGCAAGCGTGGACGACATCGACCTCATGCAGGCGGCCCTGATCGAGGCCCATGCCGCGGCGGCGCAAGGCGAGGCGCCGATCGGCGCCGTCGTGTTCGATCCGGCCAGCGGCGCCATCATCGCCGCCGCCCACAACCAGCCGATCGCCACCCACGATCCGGCCGGCCACGCCGAGATCCTGGCCCTGCGCGCGGCGGCCAGGGCGGTCGGCAACTACCGCCTGACCGGCATGGTCCTGGCCGTGACGCTGGAGCCCTGCGCCATGTGCGCCGGGGCCATCAGCCATGCGCGGATCGGCCGCCTCGTGTTCGGCGCTGAAGATCCCAAGGGCGGCGCTGTGGTCTCCGGCCCGAAGTTCTTCGATCAGCCGACCTGCCACTCGCGTCCGGCGATCACCGGCGGCGTACTGGCCGAAGAGAGCGCAAGTCTGCTAAGGAGCTTCTTCAAGGCGCGGCGAAAGCAGGCCGCCCGGGATGGGGAAACGCCATGAAGATGATCATCGCCGCCTTTGCGGCCACCGCCCTGCTGTCCGCCGTCGCCCTAGCGCAGACGCCGCCCGCGGCGCCGGCCCGCGCCGGCGCACCTGCCGCTCCCGTCACATTGACGCCGGAAACCACGGCGGCCCTGGCCAAGGGGGCGACCCTGACCTGGCTGGCCGGCACGCGCGTCGCCACCAGCGCCACCGGCGTGAAGACCTATGAAGCCTTCGTCGGCCCGCTGAACGGCGTGCTGACCGGCACGGCCCTGGCGGTCAACGGAACCTACACCGAGTATCACAAGATCGGCCCGCAGATGGGCGGCGGAACCAATGCGCCCTACGGGCTGTCGGTGGCCAATCCGCGCAGCAACATGATGTGGAACTTCACGCCGCTGAAGACCATCGAAGCCGACAAGATCGTCTTTGAAACTCCGGACGGGGTCACCCGCATCACCTATTTCGCTGAACCCGGCAACGGCGTCGGCTCCTGGGTCGAGACCACAAGGAACGGGACGACGACCAAGACGGAATATCACTTCAAGCCGGTGAACTGAGCGCCGAACCTGCGGATGCGGCGAAAGCCGCCTAAACAAAAAGGTCCCAAAGGAAAGACACCAAGGTCACGAAGACCTTTGCGCCCTTCGCGTATCCTTCGTGGTCTTTGTGTTTAGGCCGACGATGGTCAGTGCGCGTATGGCGCGGGCTAGCTCAGGAAATACAATTGCGCCGCCCGGATCAGATAGGCCGCGCCGATCACGGTGATGATCTTCTTGGTCCAGGCGATGAAGTTCTCATCGGTCAGCTTCTCCAGGATGCGTCCGCCGATCACCGTTCCGATGATCGACAGCGGCGCGACGGCGACGAACAGCCAGGCCGGCGGCATGCCCGGCGCGCCCAGCCTCAGCAGCGGCGCGCCATAGACAATGATCTTGGCCAGGTGGCTGAACACCTGGGTCGCGGCCTTGGTGGCGACGATCTGGTGGCGGGTAAGTCCGGTGCGCACAAAGAAAATGTCGAGGGCCGGGCCCGCCACGCCCGCCGCCAGATTAAGCCCCGTGACCGACAGGCCCGCGCCGAACGCATGGCTGGGAATCTGGGCGTCCAGCCGCAGGAAATTCTTCGGCAGCCAGACAATGCCGCTTACCAGACCCAGCAGCAGATAGAGCAAGGGCTTGGATGGTGTCAGGGCGACATAGGCGACCACGATGCCGGCCAGAACCGAGCCCGCCGCATAAAACCCGATGATCGGCCACTTGATATGGGCCCGGTGCAGCGCCGCCCGCCAGCCGTTGGCGATGATCTGGATAAAACCGTGGGTGACAAAGGCAGCCGAGACCGGCAACACAAAGGCCAGGGCGCCCATCAGCACCAGGCCGCCGGCCAGGCCGAAGACGCCGGTCAGGACGGCGGTGCAAAAAGCGACAACGAGAATGAAAGCGGCGCCAAGGCCACTCAAACGAAGGCTTCCCGCAGACGGAAATCCAGCCGCTGCTTGACCCCCGGCCAGTCAAAGTCGGTGATCGAAAAGATCGCCGTATCGCGGATGTGCCCCGTCCAGGTAATCATGTGGCGGCGAAGCACCCCTTCCTGGGTGGCGCCCAGTTTCAGCACTGCGGCCTGGGAGCGGCTGTTGCGCTCGTCAATCAGGAACTCCACCCGGATGGCGCCGGCGTCAAAGGCGTGGGCCAGCATCAGCCGCTTGGACTCCGGATTGACCGGGCCGGAGCGCACGTCTGGATGCAGGAAGGTCGAGCCGATCTCAACGCCCCGGTGCTCAGGGCGGATATTCCGGAAACTCGAAGTGCCGACCACCCGGTCATCCGAAAGCTGGCGGATCGCATAGGTGATCCGCTCGCCGCGCCGCTTGGCGGTCAGCACGATGTCCCACCAGTGGTCGAAGCCGTCGGCCGCGCCGTTGATGGCCACCAGCTCCCAGGCGTCGGCGTCAACGTCCAACGCGGCGCGCAGCTCGTCCCGGTGTTCGTGGACAATTGGCTCCAGCCGCACATAACGGCCCTCGAGCGGGCGAATCTCGATTTCCATATCCTCAAACATGAAGGAGCGGGTTGCATCCTGGCAAGTCATCCGCCATAAGCAATTCAAACAATCGTTTGAAAAAGGGACTCCTCCATGGACTTCGATCTGACACCGAAACAGCGCCAGTTTCTCGACCGCGTGGTCGCGTTCATGGACGAGCATGTCTATCCCGCCAAGGAAACCTACGAAAAGCAGATGTCGGGCGCCGATCGCTGGATCGTGGTGCCGGTCGTCGAAGAGCTGAAAAAGAAGGCCAAGGCCGCGGGCCTGTGGAACTTCTTCATGCCGCCCCACTCTGGCCAGGTCCATGTGGACGACACCTTCCAGTTCGAGGGCATCCAGCTGACCAATCTGGAATACAGCCTGATCGCCGAACAGATGGGCAAGGTCGGCTTCGGCTCGGAGACCTTCAACTGCTCGGCGCCGGACACCGGCAACATGGAAGTGCTGATGCGCTACGGCACGCTCGCTCAAAAAGAGCGCTGGCTGCGCCCGCTGATGAACGGCGAAATCCGCTCGGCCTTCCTGATGACCGAGCCGGCGGTGGCCTCGTCCGACGCCACCAATATCGAGACCCGCATCGAGCGTGACGGCAACGACTATGTCATCAACGGCCGCAAGTGGTGGTCGTCCGGCATGGGCGATCCGCGCTGCAAGGTCGCCATCGTCATGGGCAAGACCGATCCGAAGGCCGCCATCCACGATCAGCAAAGCCAGATCCTGGTCCCTACCGACGCGCCGGGCGTCAAGATCGTCCGCATGCTCCCCGTCTTCGGCTTTGACGATGCGCCGCACGGCCACGCCGAAGTCATCCTGGAAAACGTCCGCGTGCCGATCGAAGAAGGCCTGCTGCTCGGCGAAGGCCGCGGCTTTGAAATCGCCCAGGGCCGCCTTGGCCCTGGCCGCATCCACCACTGCATGCGCACCATCGGGGTGGCGGAAG
>CAZJBC010000045.1:0-13560 GCA_964543805.1 uncultured Brevundimonas sp. | reverse complement strand
CGTGCAGGGCCTGACTGCAAAAGCCGTCGGTCGCGCCCATGAAGCCTTCGCGGCCCTGCAATCGGTCAGCGACGAGGCCATCACCGCCTTCTTTTCCGCCTTCGCCGCGCGCCTGGCCGATGACGCGGTCTGGGACGCCATCGCCGCCGCCAACGCAGCGGACGTGGCCGCCGCGCAGGACAAGGGCCGCTCGACCACGCGCCTGCTGGCCGACGCCAAAATGCGCAAGGGCATGATCGAGG
This sequence comes from uncultured Brevundimonas sp., assembly GCA_964543805.1. Classification (GTDB taxonomy): domain Bacteria; phylum Pseudomonadota; class Alphaproteobacteria; order Caulobacterales; family Caulobacteraceae; genus UBA5005. Next base: position 13,318 of record CAZJBC010000045.1, on the reverse strand, counting down.
GGCTGAACCAGTGGCGGGACGCTCCGCCCGCCCGCGGCCGCGTGCTGGAACACATCGACCACGATGGCTGGAGCGTCGAACAGGTCACCGCGCCGCTCGGCGTGGTCGGCTTTGTCTTCGAAGGCCGTCCCAATGTGTTCGCCGACGCCACCGGCGTCATCCGCACCGGCAATACCGTCGTCTTCCGCATCGGTTCGGACGCGCTTGGCACGGCGCGGGCCATCGTCGCCCATGCGCTGGAGCCGGCCCTGGAAGAGGCCGGTCTGCCCAAGGGCGCCGCCGTCCTGGTCGACAGCGCCGAACGCTCCGCAGGCTGGGCGATGTTTTCCGACCGCCGTCTGGCGCTCGCCGTGGCGCGGGGATCGGGCCCGGCCGTCGCCCAGCTCGGCGCCGTCGCCCGTCAGGCCGGCATACCCGTCAGCCTGCATGGAACCGGCGGGGCCTGGCTGGTGGCCGACGCCACCGCCGACGCCGCGCGGTTTTCGGACGTGGTCGAGGCCTCGCTGGACCGCAAGGTCTGCAACACCCTGAATGTCTGCTGCATCGTCGCCGCGCGCGCCGATGATCTGGTTCCCGTCTTCCTTGAGGCCATCGTCAGCGCCGCCGAGCGGCTGGATACGGCTGCCAGGCTGCACGTCGTCGATGGCTCGCAAGCCTTTGTCCCCGGCGACTGGTTCGAAGGCCAGGTCACGGTCCTGCGCGCCGGCGGCCCCAGCGACGAGCCGGCCGCCGACATCGTCAGCGAAAATGTCCTGGCCACCGAATGGGAATGGGAAGGCTCGCCCGAGCTGACCCTGGTCATTGTCCCAGACGTCGCCGCCGCCATCGATCTCTTCAACCGCTACAGCCCCCAGTTCACCGCCAGCCTGCTGTCGAACGACGCCGCCGCCCACGAGGCCTTCTGGCGCGGGGTCAATGCGCCCTTCGTCGGCGACGGCTTCACCCGCTGGGTCGATGGCCAGTACGCCCTGAACCGGCCCGAACTGGGCCTGTCCAACTGGGAGCACGGCCGCCTGTTCGCCCGCGCCGGCGTGCTGTCCGGAGATGGCGTCTTCACCGTGCGCACCCGTGTGCGGCAGACCGACCCCAAGGTGCGGCGCTGAGCAAGCTTGCGCCCGGCTTTCACCTGCATTCCGGCATGCGGGTCGGCCTGCTCGGCGGCTCGTTCAATCCACCCCACGAAGGCCATCTTCATGTCGCCCGCGTCGCCCAGCGGGCGCTGGGTCTGCACCGCGTGCTGTGGCTGGTCTCGCCGCAGAACCCGCTGAAGGGCGAGCGCGCCGCGCCGCTGGACCAGCGGATCGCCGAGACGCAGCGCCTCGCCGACGGCCCGCGCGACAGCGTCACCGGCATCGAGGCGCAGCTGGGCTCGCCCTACACCGTTCATACCGTGGCCTGGCTCAAGCGCCGCTATCCGGGCGTGCGGTTCTTCTGGTTGATGGGCACGGACAACCTGGTCGGGCTGCATCGCTGGCGGCGCTGGCGCGAACTGCCGGGCCTGATCGAGACGCTCATCGTGCCCAGGCCCGGCTCGACGGTTCGCGGCCGGCTGGCCCCCGGCGGGCGGCTGTTGCTGAAATCAGGCCGCTCAAGGGTGATGGAAACCCCGCTGGTGTCTGCCTCATCGACCGCGCTGCGCAAGCATGCTAAGGGTGGGCGCTGACTTAGGCGGCCCAAGGAGAAGACACTGAGCCCCCACCCCGCGCGATCCGCGCACGAAGGCCCGGCAAATGCCCCGCTTTCGACCAACGACAAAGGCCGCAACCTGACCGCGGCCGCCCTGGAACAACTCGTTCTGGCCCGACTTGACGACGACAAGGCCGAGGACGTGGTCAGCATCGACCTGGCAGACAAAAGCTCAGTGGCCGACCGGATGATCGTGGCGTCCGGCCGCTCCCACCGCCATGTCGGCGCGCTGGCCGATCACGTGCTGCGCGCGCTGAAGGACGCCGGCTTTGGCCGCGCCCGGGTCGAGGGCATGCCGCACAACGACTGGGTGCTGATCGACGCGGGTGATGTCATCGTCCACCTGTTCCGCCCCGAAGTGCGCCAGTTCTACAACATCGAAAAGATCTGGGCCGTCGATTCCCGCCACCGCATCGAGGGCGCGGGCTGAGGATTACCCTGCTCGCCGTCGGCCGTCTGGGGTCCAGCGCCGAAGCGGGCCTGGCCGCCGACTACGCCAAGCGGGCTGCCGCCGGTGGACGGGCGCTGGGCCTTGGTCCCGTCGAAGTTCTTGAGGTCGAAAGCAAAAAACCCGGCAAGGCGGCCGAGGCCGAGGTGCTGCGCGCCCAGTTGGCCGACGCCTATGTCATCGCTTGCGACGAACGCGGGACGGCTCACACCTCGCGCGCTCTGGCGGCGAAGATCGGCAGGCTGCGCGACGACGGAGTGCGGCGTCTGGTCTTCGTCATCGGCGGCGCAGATGGTCTCGACCCCGATTTCGTGAAGGAGGCCCGCGAGACCCTGGCCTTCGGAGTCCAGACCTGGCCCCACGCGCTTGTGCGCGTCATGCTCGCCGAACAGGTCTACCGCGCCGTCTCCATCCTGGCAGGATCGCCGTACCATCGGGACTGATCGCCGCCGTTCCATTTCCCCCGGACCCATAACCGTTCTAGCCTCCACCCATGCCCCGCCGCCTTCTTTTGCCCGCGATTGTTCTCGCCGCCTCGGCCGCGGCGGCCGAGCCGCAATCGCAGGCGCAGATCACCGCCCAGATCGAAACCCTGTCGAGCCAGCTGTCGGCCCTGGCGGCCGATGAATCCCGCGGCGGCGATGCGCTGGGCGAGGGCCGCGGGCGCCTCGCGGCCCTGAACGCCAGCGAGGCGGACCTGATGACGCGGATGGGCGCCAACCAGAACCAGTTGTCGCACCTGTTGGGCGCCCTGCAGATGTACGGCGCCAACCCGCCGCCCGCCCTGTTCATCCATCCGGACGACGCCAAGAAGGCCGTGCGCGCCGCCATCCTGATCCGGGCGGTGATGCCGCAACTGCAGGCGCAGGCTAAGGGCTTCGCCGCCCAGGCCGACCAGGCGACGCGGGTGCGCCGCCAGGCGGCTTCAGCCTCGGAAACCCTGATGACCACCGAAAGCCAGGCCGCCGACCGCACCTCTCAGATCGAACAGCTGATCGCCGAAAAACAGGCGCTGCAACAAAAGCTCACCGGCGGCGCGCAACCGGCCGGCCCGGATATCGTCGCCCTGGCCGCCCGGGTGCAGACCTTGCGGGCCAGCCCCGCGGCAGTCGCCGCCCCCGCCGCCGCCGTTCCCCAGGCCGCGCCCGGCAAGCTGACCCCGCCCGTGCCCGGCGCGCCGTCCCGCCGTTTCGGCCAGGCGGCCCCGGCCGGCGGTCAGATCGAGGGCTGGACCTGGAGCCCGCCCGCTGGCGCCCAGGTGATCTCGCCCGCCGCCGGCCGGGTTGAGTACGCCGGGCCGCTGCAGGGCTGGGACAACGTCGTGATTCTGGACATCGGCGGCGGTCACCACCTGGTGCTGGCCGGTGCTCACACCCTGCTGGCCTCGGCCGGACAGAACGTTGCGGCCGGTCAGCCGCTGGCGAAAATGGCCGCCGCGTCCGCCCAAAAGGATGGCGGCCCGCCGGTTCAGCTCTATCTGGAAGTGCGAAAGGGGGGCGAACCTGTCGATCCTGCTCGATTTTTCGCCGCAATCGGGCAGTAATAGGATTATGTATGCTGGACGCCAGTGGCGTCTCCCACGGTGGGTTCGAAACAGGACACGGTTATGAAGCGTAATTACCTTCTCATTGGCGCCGCGGCCTTTGTGCTGGGCGCGGGCAGCATGGCCTATGTCGGCTCGATGGCGAACGCCAAGTCCGGCATCGAAAGCGCCGACCAGCTCAAGCGTTATCAACTGTTCGACGACATTCTCGAGCGCGCCAAAACCCAGTACGTGGCGCCCGTCGACGAGGACAAGCTGATCAACGCCGCCATCGAAGGCATGCTGGCCTCGCTGGATCCGCACTCGTCCTATCTTGACCCCAAGGCCTATGCGGACATGCAGGACACCACCAAGGGCTCCTACGGCGGCCTTGGCCTGGAAGTCACCCAGGAAGAAGGCGCCGTGCGCGTCATCAGCCCGATGGAAGACACCCCCGCCAGCCGCGCCGGCATCCAGGCGGGCGATTTCATCATCGCCATCGACGGCCAGGGCATTCTCGGCCTGCCGCTGAACGATGCGATCAACAAGATGAAGGGCGACCCCGGCCAGAGCATTGGCCTGACCATCGCCCGCGAAGGCGTCGATCCCTTCGATGTCACCCTCAAGCGCGAAGTCATCCAGCCCAAGGCGGCCACCGCCCACCTGGAAGGCGACGTCGGCTATCTGAAGCTGGGTTCGGGCTTCAACGAAAAGACCACCAGCCAGGCCCAGACGGCGATCCGCACCCTGCAGGCCCAGAACCCGCACATGAAGGGCCTGGTGCTTGACCTTCGCAACAACCCGGGCGGCCTGCTCGACCAGGCGGTTTCGGTTTCGGATCTGTTCCTCGACGGCGGCGAAGTGGTCTCCCAGCGCGGCCGCGATGCGTCGGACGTGGAACGCTACAACGCCCACCCAGGTGACATTCTCAACGGCCTGCCCATCGTGGTGCTGACCAACAGCGGCACGGCCTCGGCTTCGGAAATCGTCGCCGGCGCCTTGCAGGATCGCCACCGCGCCGAGGTTGTCGGCATTACCAGCTACGGCAAGGGTTCGGTCCAGACCCTGTTCCCGCTGGCCGGCGGCGCCAATGGCGCGCTCAAGCTGACAACCGCCCGCTACTACACCCCGTCGGGCCGCTCCATCCAGCGCACCGGCATCTCGCCCGATCTGGAAGTGGCCTCCAGCCGCGCCGAGGCCGAATCCCTGGCCAAGCAGTCCTTCCAGCAGGTCGAGGCCTCGCAGTGGAACGCGCTCGACGCCGACAGCGGCAAGACCCGTCGCGGAGTCCACGACGTGGCTGAAGCCCCGCCGGAAGACTTCGAAAAGGCCTGCACCAGTCTCAACCGCACCGAGATCATCGCCAAGGGCGCGGCCTGCGACTTCCAGCTGACGCGGGCCATCGACGTCATCCATCACGGTTCGGTCGCCAATACGCCCAAGATGCCTGGCCTGCCCAAGCTGGCGGAAGCGGCTCCCAATATCCCGGGCCTGGCTCGCTTCCAGGCGCGGACGAACAATTCGGCCACCGCGCCGACGCCAGGCGCTCCGGCCACGCCCGCGCCCAAGGCGGCGACGGACGCCGTCACCCCGGCCAGGCCTGCGGCGCCCGCTCCGAAATAGGACCTTCAGGGCTTATGGGACAAGGGATTGCGGCGGGGCGCCAGTCCCCGCCGTTTTTCGTTTGTTAACCATAAACGGGCAGGCTCAGAGGCCCGTCTTCAGGTCCATTCCGCCATGTTCTCCAAGAAGCCACAGCTCGCCACCCAGACGCCGGCCGCCGCGCCCGCCGCCGGCGGGTCGCGGCTGAAACAACTGGCGACCCTGCCAATCTCCAATCCCTATGTCGGCGCGGCCGGCGCGGCGGTTCTGTTGCTTGCTTCCGTTGGGGTCATGGTCGCCACCGGCGATCCCAGAGCCGGCGCCCCCAGCGTGCACGTCGCCCTGGGCGGAACGGGTGCGGGCCTTATGCCGGTTACGCCCGACGGCGCCGCGGCGGCCGCAACGCCAGGCCAGACGCCGGACGGGACGGTTGATCCCGACGCCATCGCCATGGCCCCCATCGACACCCCCGCTTTTGCCGCCAGTCCCTACGGTGGCCAGGCGGTGATCACCCTGCCCAATGGCCAGCAGCAGCTGGTCCCGCTGGGCGGCGGCGGCGCGGTCCAGCCCCTGGCGCCCGCGCCCATCGCCGGTTTGAGCCAGCCTGGCCCTGGCGGCGCCTTGCCGATCATCGCCGCCGACGGGCGCACGCCGGCCCAGGCCTATGCGCGGCCGTTCACCGCCAACGGTAAGCCGCGGGTGGCGATCGTGGTGGGCGGTCTTGGCCTGGATCCGTCACGCACCCAGGACGCCATCGACCAGCTTCCGCCAGAGGTGACCCTGTCCTTCCCGGTCACCGGTGTTTCCGATCTGCAGGGCTGGATCAACAAGGCCCGTCAGCGCGGCCATGAAGTCATGCTGGAAATTCCCATGGAGCCGAAGAGCTATCCCAACGATGATCCCGGCCCCGACACGCTGCTGGCCAATGCCCGGCGCGACGACATGCTCAAGCGCCTGGACGTCCTGCTGGCCCGGGCCAGCGGCTATTTCGGCGTCGCCAACTATCAGGGCTCCAAGTTCGTCACCTCGGCCACGGCCATGGACGCCTTTTCCACCGGCCTTCGCCGCCGCGGACTGGCCTTCATTGACGACGGTTCGGCCGCCCAGAGCGGCGGCGGCATTTCGCGCGCTTCGGCCGACCGGGTGATCGACGAACAGCCTGGCGTCGACACCATTGGCTATCAGCTGACCCAGCTCGAGCAGATCGCAACTCGCCGCGGCAGCGCACTGGGATCGGGGATCGGCTATGCCCTCACGATCCGTCAGGTCGCCGCCTGGGCCCAGGGGTTGCCCGCCCGCGGCCTGCAGCTGGCGCCCGCTTCGGCGGTGACGACGCGCCGCTGATGGCCGATCTGTCGGTCTATCGTGCGAACGTCGGGATCGTGCTCTTCAACGCCGCAGGCCAGGTCTGGCTGGGCCAGCGCGCCCACACCAACGGCCCCTATGTCTGGCAGTTTCCGCAAGGCGGCATCGACGACGGCGAGGATCTGTTCACGGCGGCGCTGCGGGAACTGGCCGAGGAGACGGGAGTAACCTCGGTCTCCTATCTAGGCCGCACCAAGGGCTGGATCACCTATGACTTTCCCGTCGACTACGCCGGCAGCAAGGCCGCGCGCGGCTGGAAGGGGCAGAAACAGGCCTGGTTCGCCCTGCGCTTCACTGGCGAGGACCCCGAGATCCGCCTCGATGCGCACCACGAGCCCGAATTTGAAACCTGGCGCTGGGCGAACCTGGCCGAGGCGCCCGATCTGGTCGTGCCTTTCAAGCGAGGCGCCTACAAGAAGGTCATCAAGGCATTTCGCCAATTTGCACCCCGGCGCGCCCGCTAGCCCCTTTTTTGCTGGCGCGCATCCGCTGTCGGGCTAAGGAGTAAGGCCAAGGCGTCGCCAGGCGGCGTCCAACAGGTAACAGCATTTGTCGGGAGCAAACATGCCGGCGCCGATCGTCATGGTGCATGGCGCCTTTTGCGGGGGTTGGGCCTTCGAGGCGTTCAAGGCGCCGTTCGAAGAAGCCGGCCACGCCGTCATCGCGCCTGACCTGCCTGGCCATGCTCCAGGCTCGCGCGCCGAGGCCGTCCTGGGCCTGTCCGTCGGCGATTACGCAAAGGCCATCGCCAAGATCATTGGCGAGTGCGAAGAGCCGCCGGTGGTGATCGGCCATTCCCTTGGCGGTCTTGTCGCTCAGCTGGCTGCCGTCCAGGCGCCGATCCAGGGCCTGGTGCTGCTGGCGCCGTCCGGCCCCTGGGGAGAATCGTCGGGTACGATGGAGGATGCGGCGGTAGCCATCGGGCTGATGAGCCTGGGCGCGCCCTGGTTCCAGACCCTGCCGCCCGATCAGGGCCTGTCGGCCAGCTACGGCCTGGACCGGCTAAGCAGCGCCGACCGCGCCAGCGTTTTCGCGCGCATGGTGCCCGAAAGCGGCCGGGCCCTGTTCGAGACCTTCAACTGGTGGCTGGACCCGTTCATGGCCACGCGGGTGCAGCCCGCCGCCATCGACGCGCCGGCGCTGGTCATCGCCGGGGACCGCGATCGCATCCACGGCCAGTCCAGCGTTCAGGCCACTGCGGCGCGGCTTGGCGCGGAATTTCGTACGATGCCCGGCATGAGCCACTGGCTGATCGGCGAGCCGGGGTGGCGCGACGTCGCGGAAATCTGCCTGGCCTGGATGGAATCCAGCCGGCGGCAAGCCGCCTAAATCCAGATCAGGACGCCGGGGTCGCCGGAGCTGGCGCCGACGCCGGCGGCGGAGCCGGTTGCTGGGCCTGGGCCTGCTGGGCCTGCTGCTGCTGACGCAGGGCTTCGGCCGCCTGGGCTTCGTCGTAGGCCTTCTTGTCAGCCTCGTACTTGGCCATGGCCGCGTCGTGATCGATCTTGGCCTGACGGGCCGCGGCGACCGATTCCGGCAGCGGGGAGCGCTGCGAATACTGGATCAGGGCGTCGGTCGCGTAGGGGCTCAGGGGCGAGCCATCAGTCTTTTTCAGCTTGACCATGTCCAGGCCGACCATGATGCCGTCAAAGCCCTGGTTGGCCCAGTTGTCCCAGGTCAGGGTTGTACGCTGGGCGTCGGAATAGGTGCCGATCTCGTTTCGCTCCAGGTGCAGCTGCGGCGCGTGCAGGAAACGCCAGGTGTTCAGGGCGTCGATGATCGGCTGATCCCAGCCGGGCGCATAGGCGATGTGCAACTCGCACAAGGTCAGGTTCTGATTGCTGGGCTTGTGAGCGCTGATCTGGAAGGGGCGTTGGGACAGCGCCAGCACATAGTCGCCGGAATTCTTGTCCAGGGTCATGCCGGCCGCCTTGGCCAGGGTGTCGAAATCGCCACGGCCTTCGACCAGAGGCTTGCATAGGTTGGCGAGCAGCTTGACCACCGCGCCGCCATCGCCCGTGGTGGGCAGGACGGGCGGGGCGTTGTCTTCGGCGTCGGCGGCCGGTGCGGCCGCAGCAGCGGCGGGCGCCGCAGCAGCGGGCGTCGCCGCGGGAGCGGCTGCGTTCTGGGCAAGAACAGGGACCGCGCAGAGCATCGATGCGGCCGCGCCGGCCATAAGGATGCGCATCGTCGGGGTAATCATAGTCGCTTCCTCCTTATTCGTTGCCACTCTTATATTGCAATCTTGCGACAATTGCGAGGCGGCTGTTTGTTTTAAGTTAGACGGGAGTCGCACTCTCCGCCAGAACGGTCAGACCATCGGGTGTTACATCAGCGAAACCTCCCTCGATCGCATAGCGTTCCAGGGTTCCGTTATTGTGGACCGTCACCACGCCTTCGCGCAGTGCTGTCATGAACGGCGCATGGCCGGCCAGAACACCGAAATCGCCTTCCGAGCCGGGAGCATCGACCTGATCGACCTGACCGGAGAACAGTTCGCGCTCAGGCGAGACGAGGGAGAAGTGCAGTTTATCTGTCATGGCCGCTTCCTAAGGCTAGCGCGGGTTTGGCGCAAGAGGGCGGGTGGGCGCACGGACCGTCGTCACACCCTTTTGCGGTGGTTCGGGAAAAGAAAAAGGATGCCCGGACCGGCAATGGCGCCGACCCAGGCCAGGACCATGATGTCGTCCGGCCCGGCCATTTCAGCCCGGCCGCACGGGCTTAGGCTTCCGCCGCCAGCTTCTGGGCCTTCTCGACCGCTTCCTCGATGCCGCCGACCATGTAGAAGGCGGCTTCCGGAAGGTGGTCGTATTCGCCGTCGCAGACCGCCTTGAAGGACTTGATGGTCTCTTCCAGGGGGAGGAACTTGCCGGGCTGGTTGGTAAACTGCTCGGCCACGAAGAACGGCTGGCTCAGGAAGCGGCTGATCTTGCGGGCGCGGGCCACGATCAGCTTGTCCTCTTCGGACAGCTCGTCCATGCCCAGAATGGCGATGATGTCCTTCAGCGCCTTGTACTGCTGCAGAATTTCCTGAACGCGGCGGGCGACGCCATAGTGTTCTTCGCCGATGACCAGCGGGTCCATGATCCGGCTGCTGCTATCCAGCGGATCCACGGCCGGGAAGATGGCTTGCGCCGCGATATCGCGCGACAGCACGGTGGTGGCATCCAGGTGGGCGAACGAGGTGGCGGGCGCCGGGTCGGTCAGGTCGTCGGCGGGCACATAGATGGCCTGCACCGAGGTGATCGAGCCCTTGTTGGTCGAGGTGATCCGCTCCTGCAGATTGCCCATCTCGGTGGCCAGGGTCGGCTGATAGCCCACCGCCGACGGAATCCGGCCGAGCAGCGCCGACATTTCCGAGCCGGCCTGGGTGAAGCGGAAGATGTTGTCGACGAAGAACAGCACGTCCTGGCCCTTGTCGCGGAAGTCTTCCGCGATGGTCAGACCGGTGAGCGCGACGCGGGCGCGGGCGCCCGGCGGCTCGTTCATCTGGCCGAACACCAGCGCGCATTTCGACCCTTCGGTCGAACCGCCGTGCTCGTGCGGGTCCTTGTTCACGCCCGACTCGATCATCTCGTGATAGAGGTCGTTGCCTTCGCGGGTGCGCTCGCCGACGCCGGCCAGCACCGAATAGCCGCCATAGGCCTTGGCGATGTTGTTGATCAGCTCCTGCATGGTCACGGTCTTGCCGACGCCCGCGCCGCCGAACAGGCCGATCTTGCCGCCCTTGGTGTAGGGGCAGAGCAGATCGATGACCTTGATGCCGGTGACGAGGATTTCCGCGCTGGTCGATTGCTCGGCGAACGACGGCGCCTCGGCGTGGATCGGGCGGAACATGGTCGACTTGATGGGGCCGGCTTCGTCGATCGGCGCGCCGATGACGTTCATGATGCGGCCCAGGGTGCCGGGGCCGACGGGAACACGGATGTTGTCGCCGGTGTCGGTGACAGGCTGGCCGCGGGTCAGGCCCTCGGTGGTGTCCATGGCGATTGTGCGCACGGTGTTCTCACCCAGGTGCTGGGCGACTTCCAGAACCAGGCGGAAAGGCTCGCCGGTCTTCTGGTCGGTGTTGGTGGTCTCCAGCGCGTTCAGAATGGCCGGCAGGTGGCCGGTAAACTCGACGTCGACGACGGCGCCGATGACCTGAACGACACGGCCCGTAGCGACGCCTGCAGAAACGGCGGCCTTCTTGGGCGCAGCAGCTTTCGGCGCGGCCTTGGCGGGCGCGGCGGCTTTAGCGGGGGCTTTCTTGGGGGCGGTGGCCATGGTTCGTCCTTATAGAGCTTCAGCGCCGGAGATGATTTCAATCAACTCCTTGGTGATTTGCGCCTGACGGGTGCGGTTATATTTGATGGTGAGGGCGTTGATCATGTCGCCGGCGTTGCGGGTGGCGTTGTCCATCGCCGCCATCTGCGAGGCGTAGAAGCCGGCCTGATTTTCCAGCAGGGCCGAGAAGATCTGCACAGTGATATTGCGCGGCAACAGAGCTTCCAGAATGGTTTCGGCGTCCGGCTCGTATTCGTAGGCCGCGCCCTTCAGATCGATGACCGGCGCGCCATCACCCATCGAGGCGGGGATCAGCTGCTTGCCGGTCGGGGTCTGGGTGACCACCGACCTGAACTTGCTGAAGAACAAGGTGACGACATCGGCGTCGCCGCTTTCGAACAGGCCGGCAACCTGCTCGCCGATCGACTTGGCGACCTCGAGCGAGGGCTTCTGGCCCGCCTCATAGACGCCGATGATCTTGTCGCTGTAGAGGCGGCGAAGCTGGGCGTTGGCCTTCTTGCCGAGCGTGATGATCTTCACGTCCTTGCCGGCCTTGGTCAGCTCTTCGATCCGGATCCGCGCGAAGCGAACGATGCTCGAGTTAAAGCCGCCCGCCAGTCCGCGGTCGCCTGACGAGATGATCAGGATCTGCTTTTGGTCATTGCCGGTGCCGACCAGCAGTTTGGGCGCGCCGTCGCCGGAAACGCCCGCCGCCAGATTGGCGATCACGGCGGCCATGCGTGCGGCGTAGGGACGGCCCGCTTCAGCCGCGTCCTGGCTGCGGCGCAGTTTCGCCGCGGCGACCATCTGCATCGCCTTGGTAATCTTCTGCGTGGCTTTCACCGACGCGATCTGATTACGCATGTCCTTGAGGCTGGCCATTAGGCGTTCCCCAACATCGTCATCCTCGGACTTGTTCCGAGGACCCATAAACACGAGCCGCTCATGCCCTGCGCCAGATGGCTGGCGCGTAGGGGTCCTCGGGACAAGCCCGAGGATGACGGTTTAACGGAAGGCGCTTCGCGCAACATATTTTTACGCGAAGGTCTTGGTGTAGGCGTCGAGCGCGGCCTTCAGCTCGTCTTCGAGCTTGGGGGTCAGCGCCTTTTCGGTGCGGATACCCGCCAGCCAGCTTTCATGCTTGCCGTGCAGATAGGCCAGCAGGCCCTCTTCGTAGGCGCTGACGCGGTTGACGGCGATGCCGTCCAGATAGCCGCGGGTGCCGGCATAGATCACCGCCACCTGCTCTTCGACCGACTGGGGCGCGTACTGGGGCTGCTTGAGCAGCTCGGTCAGGCGCGCGCCGCGGGCCAGCAGCTTTTGCGTCGTCGCATCCAGGTCCGAGCCGAACTTGGCGAAAGCGGCCATTTCCCGGTACTGCGCCAGCTCGCCCTTGATGGGGCCGGACGCGGTCTTCATCGCCTTGATCTGGGCAGAAGATCCCACGCGGCTCACCGAGATGCCGACGTTCACCGCCGGGCGGATGCCCTGGAAGAACAGGTCGGTTTCCAGGAAGATCTGGCCGTCGGTGATCGAGATCACATTGGTAGGGATATAGGCCGACACGTCGTTGGCCTGGGTTTCAATGACGGGCAGGGCGGTCAGCGAGCCGGCGCCATTGTCTTCGTTCAGCTTGGCGGCCCGCTCCAGCAGGCGGCTGTGCAGATAGAACACATCCCCCGGATAGGCTTCGCGGCCCGGCGGGCGGCGCAGCAGCAGGCTCATCTGGCGATAGGCGACGGCCTGCTTGGAAAGGTCGTCATAGATGATCAGGGCGTGCATGCCGTTGTCGCGGAACCACTCGCCCATGGCGCAGCCGGCGAACGGCGCCAGGAACTGCAGCGGGGCCGGCTCGGAGGCCGTGGCCGCAACAACGATGGTGTAGTCCAGCGCGCCGCGCTCTTCGAGCGTCTTGACGATCCGCGCCACGGTCGAGCGCTTCTGGCCGATCGCGACATAGATGCAGTAGAGCTTGGCCTTCTCGTCGGTGCCGGCGTTGACGGCCTTCTGGTTGATGATGGTGTCGATGCCGACCGCGGTCTTGCCGGTCTGGCGGTCGCCGATGATCAGTTCGCGCTGGCCGCGGCCGATAGGGATCAGGCAGTCGATGGCTTTGAGGCCGGTCTGCACAGGCTCGTGCACCGACTTGCGCGGGATGATGCCCGGCGCCTTGACGTCGACGCGGCGGCGCTCGGCGACGTTGGTCAGCTCGCCCTTGCCGTCGATCGGATTGCCCAGCGGGTCGACGACGCGGCCGAGCAGGCCGCGGCCGACCGGCACGTCGACGATCGAGCCGGTGCGCTTGACGGTGTTGCCTTCCTTGATGGTGCTGTCGTTGCCGAAGATCACCACGCCGACATTGTCGCTCTCCAGATTCAGCGCCATGCCCTTGATGCCGCCGGGGAACTCGACCATCTCGCCGGCCTGGA
>CAZJBC010000044.1:13475-13749 GCA_964543805.1 uncultured Brevundimonas sp. | reverse complement strand
TGTTCGGATAGTTCGGCCCGCCGCCGCCCTCGGGCGTGGTCCAGACGATATTCTGCGACGGATCCTTGATATCGCAAGTTTTGCAGTGGACGCAGTTCTGGGCGTTGATCTGGAACTTGGGGTTCTTGCCGTCCGCATCGTAGAGCACCTCGTATACCCCGGCCGGGCAATAGAGCCGCGCCGGCTCGCCATAGAGCGGCAGGTTGACCTCGATGGGAATCTTGGGGTCCTTGAGCTTCAGGTGGGCCGGCTGGTCTTCCTCATGGTTGGTCGA
>CAZJBC010000044.1:0-13465 GCA_964543805.1 uncultured Brevundimonas sp. | reverse complement strand
GGCTTGTAGTCCTTGGCCAGGCCCGTGGACGCCGAGTCCGTCTTGGCGTGCTTCATCGTGCCAAAGAACGAGAATCCGCCCAGCAGCGTCGTGCACCACATGTCGAACATGCCCAGCGCGCCGCCGATGAAGGTGCCGAACTTGCTGAGCAGCGGCTTGGCGTTGCGCACCCGCCGCAGTTCCTTGGCCACCCAGGAGGCCTTGTAGGCCTTTTCGTAGTCAACCAGCTCATCGCCCTCGCGCCCTGCGGCGATGGCGGCAAAAGCGGCCTCGGCGGCCAGCATGCCCGTCTTCATGGCGTTGTGGCTGCCCTTGATGCGCGGCACGTTCACAAAGCCGGCCGAGCAGCCGATCAGCACCCCGCCCGGGAAGGTCAATTTCGGCACCGATTGATAGCCGCCTTCCGTGATGGCCCGCGCGCCGTAGGCTATGCGCCGGCCGCCTTCCAGGTGCGGCTTGACCGAAGGGTGATGCTTGAAACGCTGGAATTCGTCGAAGGGCGACAGATAGGGGTTCTTGTAGTTCAGGTGAACCACATAGCCGATCGAGATGTAGTTATCCCCGAAGTGATAAAGGAAGCTGCCGCCGCCGGTGTAGTTGTCCAGCGGCCAGCCGGTGGAGTGCTGAACCAGGCCGGGCTTGAAGTTGGCGTCGGGCACCTGCCACAGTTCCTTGATGCCGATGCCGAACTTTTGCGGCTGGCTGTCGGCGCACAGGTCGAATTTGGCCTGGATGATCTTGGCCAGCGAGCCGCGCACGCCCTCGGCGATGAAGACATATTTGCCGTTCAGCTCCATGCCCGGTTGATAGTCGTCCTTGTGATGGCCGTCCTTGGCGATGCCGACGACGCCGACAACGACGCCCTTGACCGAGCCGTCCTCGCGCCAGGTCAGGTCGGACGCGGCGAACCCGGGATAGATTTCCACGCCCAGCGCCTCGGCCTGGACGGCCAGCCAGCGGGTCAGATTGCCCAGCGAGGCAATGTAGCAGCCCTCGTTGTGCATGAACGGCGGCATGGCGAACATCGGCAGCGAGGCCTCGCCCTGTTCGCCCAGCACCAGGAAGCGGTCCTTCGTCACCGGCGTTTCGAGCGGCGCGCCCTGTTCCTTCCAGTCGGGGATCAGTTCGTTCAGCGCTTTGGGGTCGATCACCGCGCCCGACAATATATGGGCGCCGACTTCCGAGCCTTTTTCGAGCACAGCGACGGAGACGTCCGTCCCGGCGGCGGCGGCCAGCTGCTTGAGCCGGATCGCCGCGCCCAGCCCGGCCGGGCCGGCGCCGACGATAACGACGTCGTACTCCATGGCTTCGCGCTCGAGTTCTTCGGACATGGGCGACTCCCGTTGATCTGAAGCTGCGTTTAATCAAAGGTGACGCATGGGCGGTCAAGGGCAATCAGCGGAAAGTTCGCGCGCGAAGGCGATGGAAAGCCTGCTTGCCTTCTGGTCGCAGGCGGGCGTTGAAGCCTCGTACGCGGATGCGCCGGTCAATCGGCTGGCCGAGCCGCCGCGCCCGCGGCCGGCGGCGGTTCAGGCCCACCCCCCCCTCGCCGCCCCCGCCGCCGGCCGCGCCGCCGCGCCTGCGCCCGACATCGTAGACGCCGTGGCTCAGGCCCAGGTCCTGGCGGCGGGCGCAAACACCCTGGAGGAACTGGCGGCGGCCATCGAGGCCTTTGACGGCTGCCCGCTGAAGTTCCAGGGCGCCAGCCGCATGGTGTTCTCGCGCGGCGATCCGGCGGCGCCGGTGATGATTATCGGCGAGGGCCCCGGCGCCGATGAGGACCGGCAGGGCGAGCCGTTCGTGGGGCGGGCCGGTCAGATGCTGGACAAGATGCTGAAAGCCGTAGGTCTCGAGGGCCGGGTTTTCATCACCAATACCGTGTTCTGGCGCCCGCCAGGGAATCGCACGCCAACCTTGGCTGAACAGGCAATCTGCAAACCGTTCCTCGAAAGAGCGATTTTTTTGATCAAACCTAAGTTACTTCTGCTCGCCGGAGGGGCAGCGACCAAGGCCGTTCTTAACCTTGAAGACGGCATTTTATCACTGCACGGCCGCTGGTTTGAGTGGGCAAACGCTGAAAAGACGTTGTTTTTACCCGCTTTGCCGACGTTGCATCCCTCATTCCTGCTTCGCCAACCGGCGGCGAAAAAAAAGGCGTGGTGTGACTTTTTAACCTTTGTGGAAAGACTTGATAGACCCGAGAGGGCGCCCTAACGGTGGGCGGCCTGGGGGAAACTGGCGGGAAAGACCCGATATGAAAGTAAGTATGCGCGCATTTCTGGCCGCCACTCTGACTGTGGGCCTGGCGGTCTCCGGACCAGCACTGGCGCGCAAAGCGACCACGCATAAGACTACGGCTGTTTCGCACCGTACCTCGAGCAGCCACAAGACCTCGTCCCTTCACACGGTCTCGGCCCGTCACAAAACGACGGCGCACAAGAAGGTCGACGCCGGTTTCGCAGCGCGCGATGCGTTCTACAGCGGCGATGTGGAAAAGGCCTATCCGCTGGCCCTGGCCTCGGGCGAGCGCTGGGTCGCCGCCCTGTCGGCCTATCGCCTGGAAGATTACGCCAACGCCTTCGACCTGTTCAAACAGGTCGCCAATGACGCCGGCAGCGACGCCTGGCTGCGCTCGGGCGCGGCCTTCTGGGCCAGCCGCGCGGCCGTGCTGGCCGGCGTGCCGGAAGAAGAAACCACCTGGCTGACCACCGCCGCCAGCAATCCCTGGACGTTCTACGGCATGGTCGCCGAGAACAAGTTGGGCATGAACCCTTCGGCCACCTTCGCCTCCACCGTCACCGCGCCGGACGTGCGCATGGCGCTGGCCAATGATCCCGTGGCGCAACTGATCAACGCCGCCAATGTCACTGTGGACGCCGACGCCGTGGATGCGGTGATGGCGCGCACGGGCGAAGTTGGCTCGACCGCCTATCCGACCCCGGAACTGGCGCCCGCGGGCGGCTTCACCGTCGATCCGGCCCTGGTCTATGCGGTCGTGCGTCAGGAAAGCCGTTTCAACGCCCAGGCCAAGTCGCGCGTCGGCGCGCGCGGCCTGATGCAGTTGATGCCGACCACCGCGGCCCTGACCGCCGGCGACAACCGCTTCAAAACCGACCGCAAGCTGCTGAACGATCCGAACACCAATCTGAAGCTTGGTCAGGACTATCTGAACCTGCTGGCCAGCGACATGGTCGGCGATGACCTGCTCAAGGTGGTCGCAGCCTACAACGGCGGTCCGGGCGCCGTGCTCAAGACACTGGACCGCATGGGCCCGAACGCCGATCCGTTCATGTTCATTGAAAGCCTGCCGGCCAAGGAAACCCGCGATTACGTGGAAAAGGTCGTCGCCGGTTACTGGCTCTACCGCCGCCAGTTCGGTCAGGACACACCGTCGCTGGACGCCTTGGCCAGCGGCAATGTGCAGGTCTCGATCAACTTCGACCGCTCATACAATGTTGGCCCGCGCATCGAGCCGCCGAGCTTTACCAACGCGCGCCTGCAGCCGGTTTCCGCCAGTTCGGACGACCGCCCCACCCTGCGCCGCCTGTTTTAGCACCAGCACCGCTGTCGCCCTGGGCGACAGAAGCGCTGACAGCAAGCCGCCCTCGCTACGCTCCAGCCTGAATCCGGCCGCCGACTGGCGCGTGCTGATGTGCGTGCGCACCGAAGCTTCCCAGCCCGGTTCCAGCACGACGTTCGGATCCAGCAACAGCAGCCAGGGTCCGCGGGCCTGGGCGATGGCCTGAGCCAGATCACCCTCGCCCGCACGATAGGTCCGCGCGCCGGCGTCGTCGGCGATCTCCAGCGTGGCGTCGCTGGAGCCGGCATCGACGATGATTAGTTCGCGAATCAGGCCTTCCATCGAAGCCGGCACCAGGGGCGAGAGCACTGCGACGAGGTGATCTGCATCGTTCAGCGTCGGGATCAGCACGGAAATCATGCCGCTGGTTGATGCGTTGCCACTCACGGCGTCAACCCCTTTGCGATAAGTCGGGGGAATGACCTTCGCACTTCGCCCCATCGCCTGCCTTCTGGCCCTTCCCTTCACCAGCCTGTCTGGTTGTCGCGTTGACCCCTGCAGCAACAAGATCGTTGCGACGGTCCCGTCACCGGACGGCCGGCGCCGGGCCATCGTCTTTCAGCGCGATTGTGGCGCAACCACCGGCTTTTCAACCCAGGTGTCGGTCCTAGACATCAAACAGGCGTTGTCTGGCGGCGGGAACGTCTTCGCTGCGGACACGGATCACGGACGGGCATCCTCAGCCCAATGGGGTGGTCCGGCGGTCAGCGCGCAATGGCTTGACCGTAGCAGGCTGGTCGTCACCTACGATCACATGGCACGCGTCTATCGCCAGGAAACCAGAGTAAGGTCGATTGACATCGAATTCGAGACGTTGCGCGATCCGCCGTCACCCTGATCAGAATCTGTACGCAATCTGTCGGTTGAGGGAGCTCCGTCAGCCTCTCCCACCGCCGTCATCCCGGGGCGAGTCCCCGGGATGACGATGTAAGTGGGGTTACGAAGGCGGCTCAATTCGCCTTGCGCGCTTTGAATTTCTTCTTCTTTTTCCAGGGCGCGGGCGCGGCGTCGGCGCTTTCGGGGCGCCAGGGCGTCGGGTTTTCGGCAGCCGCCGGCGGCCGGGGTTTGAACTTCGGCTTGGGCGGCGCGCCATCGGGGCCTTCGGCGCGCCACGGCGCTTTGGGCGTCTCGACCGCCGGGACGGCCTGGAATTTGGACTTGAACTTCGGCTTGTGCGCAGGCGGCGGCGCTTCCGACTTAGGGCTGTTGTCTTCATAGGACTTGCGGTAGCGCGAGGATGAGACGCTGCGGTCGCGCGCCGGCGGCGGAGCATTGTCTTCCAGACGGTGGATCTTGCCGCCGTCGGCGTCGGTCTTCAGCGCCACCGCTTCGAAGCGTTCGACCGCCTCGGCGGTGATCTGGAAGCGGGTCTCGCGCTCGAAGATGCGGATGGCGCCGATCTCGCGCTTGGTCAGGTGACCGCGGCGGCAGATCATCGGCAGGATCCAGCGCGCCTCGGCGTTCTTGTTGCGGCCAAGATCGATGCCGTACCAGACCGCGTCCTCAAAGCCCGGGCGGGGCGCCTCGATGCGCTCTTCGGCAGGGGCGTAGGGCTGATAGGCGCGCGGTTCCGGCTCGGTGTCGGCCAGGTCTTCCGGCGCCGGCATTCGCGCGCGGGCCAGGCGGATATAGGCCGCGGCGATGGCCTCGGGCGAGCGCTGGGCCATCAGGGCGTAGGCCAGCACCACGTCCTGCTCACTGGCGTCGGCGGCAGGCGTGACGTCCTCGATCAGGCGGGCCTGGTCCTTGGCGCGAATGTCGTCGGCGGTCGGCGCGCCCTGCCAGGTCGCCTCGATTCGGGCGCTGCGCAGAAGGGCCTCGAGGCGCTTGCGGCGCGGGTGTGGGACCAGGATGACGCAGACGCCCTTGCGCCCGGCCCTCCCAGTCCGCCCCGAGCGATGCTGCAGGGTGTCGTGGTTGGTCGGCAGGTCCGCGTGGATGACCAGGTCAAGGTCGGGGATGTCGATCCCCCGTGCGGCGACGTCCGTGGCCACGCAGACCCGTGCGCGGCGGTCGCGCAGGGCCTGCAGCGCGTGGCTGCGTTCTGCCTGGCTGAGCTCGCCGGAGAGGGCGACGACGGAAAAGCCGCGCTCGACCAGGTTGGCGTGCAGTTTGCGCACCGCCTCGCGGGTCGAGCAGAACACGATGGCGGCGCTGGAATCATAGAAACGCAGCACGTTGACAACGGCCAGTTCGACCTCGCTGGGCGCGATGCGCACGGCGCGGTAGTCGATGTCGCCGGCGGCGGCCTCGCCGGCCCCGACGGTCAGGCGCAGGGCGTTCTGTTGGTAGGCGGCGGCCATGTTGACGATGGCGCGCGGCAAGGTGGCGGAAAACAGCAGGGTGCGGCGGGACTTGGGCGTGGCATCGAGGATTTCCTCCAGCTCTTCCTTGAATCCCAGGTCGAGCATCTCGTCGGCCTCGTCGAGCACGACGCAGCCCATCGTATCCAGGCGCAGCTGGCCGCGCTCCAGGTGGTCGCGCAGGCGCCCCGGCGTGCCAACCACGATATGGCAGCCCTGGTCCAGGGCGCGGCGTTCGGCGCGCGGATCCATCCCGCCGACGCAGGCGACGACGCGAGCGCCGGCGTAGAGCCACTGCAGCTCGCGCTGCACCTGCATGGCCAGCTCGCGGGTCGGCGCGATGACCAGGGCCGACGGCGCGCCGGCGGGAACGAGCCTGCCGTCCTTCAACAGGGTCTCGGCCAGCAGCAGGCCATAGGCCACCGTCTTGCCCGAACCGGTGCGGGCCGAGACGAGCAGATCCCGCCCGGCGGTTTCCGGTTCGAGCACAGCCGTCTGGACGGGGGTGAGGGTTTCATAACCACGGGCGGAAAGCGCCGTGGCCAGCGTGGGGTCGATGGTCTGGGGGAGCATGGCGCGCCGTGTAGTCGATAACGGCGGCCGGGGATAGGCGGAAGCGAAACTCGGACGAACGCTGGTTCTCCTTTCATCCGAGCGGCTGTAAGGTGGCCCCGTTCTGATCTGGAGGGGCTTATGCGTTCTGTAATGCTGACCGCGGCCGTTGGGCTGTTGTGCGTGACCGCCGGCGGCTGTGACACGATCGTCAGGGCCGGGAACGGCATCGAGACCGTCATTTACCGAGGCGGCGGAGATTCTTCAGCGTCAACGGCGCCGAAGGAGACTACGGCGCCGAAAGATACTACGGCGCCGAAAGAGACCACGGCGACGAAGGAGACCAAGGCTCCGAAAGCGTCCCGCTCGGCCCCTGCGCCCAAGACAACCGCCTCTTCGGGAAAAAGCGACCGCGGCTGCGTGCAGGCGATCGAGCGGGTTTCGCTGGGAACATCCGGAAGCTGGGAGAGCGGCGAGCTGTGCATCGCCCCCCATTCCCTATACAGCCACCAGGTCAAGCTGACTTTGACCGGCAACGGAAGCTACAGCTGTCACGCGGCGATTTGCACCCTGGACGTCGCTTTTGGCCAGCACGCGTTTCAGACCCTGTTAGTGCTGGACGGCGGAGCGGAGGGCGGTCCTGGGGGCGGCACGCCGGGGGTGGTGTACATCACCAACCGCGAAAGGATCGAAAAGGCCATGGCCAAGGATCCGGTGATGTCGATCCGAATTCCCTTTGACGGAGGGCGCTGGGGGATTCTGAAGTTCGACACCCGTGGGTTCAGGCCGGGATAGCGGCGTTGGGCCCGCCACCGGTTCGAGCCTGACGGACGACCCCGGGCGCAACCGGTAGACGGGGGCGCCGACCTATTCCAGGACAGACGACCTATTTCGAATGCTTGACCCGTCCGGGAGAGGGCGCGCTGGGCGGTCCTGGATGGTCTTATTACCTTCGATCGCAAGGTCGCGTGCGACCATCCAGCGAGCCGCTATTCACCAGCCAGGTTTTTCACGCACCGCCGCCCGCAGCGCACGTCTGGACCAGGTCGCTTTACGTTGCGTGCAAGGACAGGGCAAATCGCCAGGCCGGCAGCCCCTGGCGGATACCGAAGCCGACATACACAGCGCCGTCCCGTCCGCAGGGATGAGACTGTCGATCGCGGCCTGACGTCCCGCTTGGTTCTTGTTTTGTTCTGATCGAAGATCTAATGTCCGGCGATGAGCAAATCGCCGTCTCTAACCGGCGCCGTTCGCGGCCGCGGTGCGGTTTCCAATGCGTCCGGCCGTTTCGAACTGCACGCGCGCGAAGCTTTCGACGACGGCTGGGGCGAGGATGACGATGCGCCCAGGAAGCTGGCGACCAGCCTGACGCGCGAGACGGCGCGCACCATCCTGTCGCGGAACGACTCTCCTGACATTGGCTTTGACCGCTCAATCAATCCCTACCGGGGATGCGAGCATGGCTGCATCTACTGCTACGCCAGGCCCGCCCACGCCTATATGGGCCTGTCGCCGGGCCTGGATTTCGAAACCAGGCTGTTCTTCAAACCCGACGCGGCGCGCCTGCTCGAAAAGGAACTGTCGAGGAAGGGCTACAAGCCCGAGCGGGTGCACATCGGCGGCAACACCGACCCCTACCAGCCGGCCGAGCGCAAGCTGAAGATCACCCGCGGCGTGCTCGAGGTGCTGGAGCGGTTCGGACACCCGCTGTCGGTGATCACCAAGTCGAACCTGATCGTGCGCGACGCCGATATCCTGGGGCGGATGGCGGCGCGGAACCTGGCCACGACGGCGATCTCGATCACCACCCTGGACCGCTCTCTGGCCCGGGCCATGGAGCCCAGGGCCGCAACGCCAGGCAAACGGCTGGAGGCGATCGCCCGGCTCAGCGAGGCGGGCGTGCCGGTCTGCGTGATGTTTGCGCCGGCCATCCCGGGACTGAACGACCACGAGCTGGAGGCGGTGCTGGAGGCCGCAGCGGCCGCGGGCGCGCAGTCGGCGGGCTATGTGACCCTGCGCCTGCCCCTGGAAATCAAGGACCTGTTCCGCGAATGGCTGGAGGAAGCGCGTCCCGACCGGGCGAAACGCGTCATGTCCCTGATCCGCCAGTCGCGCGGCGGCCTCGACTACGACGCCCGCTGGGGCAGCCGGATGGTGGGAACGGGCCCTGTGGCGGAAATCCTGCGCGCCCGGTTCCAGGCGGCGGTGAAGCGGTACGGGCTGAACCGCGAAAGGCGTCCCGCAGACCTCAGCCAGTTCCGCGTGCCGGTGAAGACCGGCGGGCAGATGGATCTGTTTGGAGCGTGAAGGTGGAAGGAAAGAGGAACCACGAAACTCACGATAAAGGAGACTTGAACCACGAACCTCACGCATAGGCGCTTTGCGCCGAGATGTTGGTGGCGTCACAGCTAATGGTCGCGCTCGTGAGGTCCGTGAGGTTTGTGGATTCATACCTTCCTGCGCAGGATCAGCGTTCGCGCTCGGCCCACGGATTGGCGCAGTTTTCGTGTGTTTCGTGTGTTTCGTGGTTCCTCTTTACTTTTACCGCGAAAACACCCCCACCAGCTCCACATGCGGTGACCACAGGAACTGGTCGATGGGGTGAACGATATCCAGGCGAAAGCCGGCGTTCGCCAGGGTCCTGGCGTCGGCGGCGAAGGTGACCGGGTTGCAGGAGACGGCGACCACGCGCGCGACCTTTGAGCGGGCGATTTCGCCGGCCTGTTCGGCGGCGCCGGCCCGGGGCGGATCGAAGACCACGGCGTCGATCTTCTTCAGCTCGGCCGAAAGCACCGGTCGGCGGATCAGGTCGCGGGCTTCCGCCGTAATGGACTTAAGGCCCGGCGCGCTGGAGATGGCCGATTTCAGGGCGGCGATTGCGGGGACGGAAGAGTCGGCGGCGATGACCGGCGCGATCTCGGCCAGGCGGAAGGTAAAGGCCCCCGCCCCACAGTACAGATCGGCGATGCGGCCTGCGCCCGCGCAGGCCTCCAGCGCGATACGGGCCATCTCGTCCTCGGCGGCCGCCACCGCCTGCAGAAAACCGCCGGCCGGAAGCGCGACCGTGGCGCGGCCGAAACGGATCATCGGCGCCTGGGCCTGGAACACCATCTCGCCGGCCAGGGTGACGCGGGCAAAGCTCGAGGCCTGGGCCACGGCGGCGGCGCGCATGCGCGCGTCGGCCGATAGTCCCCCGCTACGCCGCTCGACGCCGGTCACGTCCACGTCGATACCGGTTTCGGTCAGGGTGACGTGCAGGGTGGGCGCGGATTTGGCGTGTTCCAGAAACGGCGAGGCCAGCTTGCGCAGGGCCGGAAAGGCAGCGACCAGACGCGGGTCTGAAACCGGGCAGACGGATATATCCACCAGGTCCCACGACCGCCGTCCCTTGAAGCCCAGAGCGACGCCGCCCTTGCCGCGACGGGCATGCAGAGCCAGGCGGCGGCGGCTGCCGGGCGCGGCGGCGAAGGGCGCGGCAAATTCGGTCTCCAGCCGCTCGCGCGAAAGCGCCTGGCGGATCTGATCTACTTTCCAGGCCAGGTAAGGTTCCGCCGCCCAGTGCTGTAGGGCGCAGCCGCCGCAGACGCCGAAATGGGGACATACGGGCTCGATGCGATCGGGGCTGGCCTGCAGCACCTCCACCAGGTCGGCGCGAGGGCCTTGCAGACGCACGGTCACGCGCTCGCCGGGCAGGGTCAGCGGCGCGAACACCGGCCCGGGCGCCAGGCCATCGCCCTGGGCGCCAACGGCCTCGATCAAAAGTTCTTTAATATCGGTCAGTTGACCATCCTTTTGCCCAAAACCGTCGATATGAACGCTCTCGTTGTCTGCCGTTCAGAAATGCTTCGCTATACCCTGTTCATCCAATCCGGATTTCCGCGCAAAGGGACGCCGAAATGACTCTCAAACTGTTCAAGGCCACGGCCATGACGACCGTCGCCGCCGCGATGGCGTTTTCAGCCGCGATCCCCGCCGCCGCCCTGGCCCAGTCCAAGGACCAGCCCCCGGCCCCGGCCTACGACAAGCAGCAGGACCCGTACTACGACAGCTGCGCCCAGCAACAGGATAAACGCGCGCTGGTGGGCGGGGCGACCGGCGCGGTCGCCGGCGCTGTAATCGGCCACAACGTCCAGGGCTACAAGCGTGACCGCAGCGGCAACACCATTGTCGGCGGCGTTCTGGGCGCCATCGCCGGCGCCGTCGTCGGCTCAGCCACCACCAAGTGCGACCAGACCTACGCCGATGCGCCCCCGCCGCCTGCGCCGCCACCGCCGCCCAAGCGGGCCTACCGTTATGCGCCGCCGCCGCCGCCGCGCGAGCCCTATTACGACAACCGCTACGCCTATGCGCCGCCCGCGCCGCCGGCTCCCCCGCCGCCGCCCCAGGCCAAGCCGCAGTGCACCTATGTCGAAGACGCCGTGCGCATGCCCGATGGCGGCATCAGCAAGCGGATGGTTCACGTCTGCCAGGACTCGAACGGTCAATATCAGATCGTTCAGTAGAACCGGTCCTCCCCCCGACCCGTTCTCATTTGGCCGTCCGGTTCATCCGGGCGGCCATTTTTTCGTCGTTTGCCTTGGCGTCGTGGCGTTGAAAGCGGCTGGCGCCGCCTAGGCTACCTGGGACAAGCGAGCAAGCGCCGACTCCAGCCGGGCCTTTGCCGCCTGGGCTTCAGACAGCTTTTCCCGGTTTTCTTCCACCACCTCTTCAGGCGCTCTGGCCACGAAGTCGGGGTTGTTCAGCTTCTTTTCCGTCCTGTCGATATCGGCCGCCAGGTTGCCGATCTCCTTGGCCAGGCGCACGCGTTCGGCCGCCAGGTCGATGAGGTCGGCGATGGCCAGGGCGCCGGTCGCCTCGCCGATGACGAAGGGTATGGCGCCGGTGGGGGCCTCGCCTTCGCCAGCCGAGGCCAGGCGCGCCAGAGTGACGATCAGGCCGTTGTGGCGTTTCAGTCGGGCGCTGGTCTCGGCGCTAGCCGCGGACAGCGTCAGCGGAATGCGCGCGCCGGGCGGCACATTCATCTCGGCGCGGACCGAGCGGATCTCGGTGACCAGATCGACCAGCCATCCGATCTCGGCTTCGGCGGCCGCGTCGATCCAGCTGCCCGGCAGGACGGGCCAGGGCTCGGCAATCAGCAGGCCGGTGCGGGCCGGGCCGTGTTCGGCCAGCTTGTCCCACAGCTCTTCGGTGACGAAGGGGCTGACCGGGTGCAGAAGCTTGAGGATCAGGTCCAGGGTCCAGGCGGTCATGGCCCGGGTCTCGGCCTTGGCCGCCTCGTCGTCGCCGTTGAAGATCGGTTTGGCCAGTTCCAGGTACCAGTCGCAATAGACGTTCCAGATGAAACGGTAGAGCGCATTCGCCGCATAATCGAACGCGCAGGCGTCCAAGGCGCGGGTGACTTCGGCTGCGGTTTTCACCGCCTCGCCGCGGATCCAGCGGTTGATGGTCTGGGTCACGCCGGCCGGATCAAAGCCCTCGGCGCGGTAGCACTCATTCATCTGGGAGAAGCGGGCGGCGTTCCACAATTTCGTGCCGAAATTGCGATACCCTTCAATGCGTTGTTCTTGTAATTTAATGTCGCGCCCCTGCCCCGACATGGCCGCCAGAGTAAAGCGCAGAGCATCGGCGCCATACTGGTCGATCAGTTCCAGCGGGTCCATGACATTGCCCTTGGACTTGCTCATCTTGGCGCCGCTGGCGTCACGAACCAGGGCGTTGATGAACACGCGCCTGAACGGAACATCGTCCATGAAATGCAAGCCCATCATCATCATCCGGGCGACCCAGAAGAAGATGATGTCAAAGCCGGTGACCAGGGTGTGTGACGGGTAAAACCGCTTCAGGTCCTCGGTGTCCTTCGGCCAGCCCATGGTCGAGAACGGCCACAAGGCGGACGAGAACCAGGTGTCGAGGACGTCTTCGTCCTGGGTCAGGGCCTTGCCGCCGGAAAGGGCGATGGCTTCGGATTCCGTCTCGGCCACATAGACCTGGCCATCCTCGTCCCACCAGGCGGGAATGCGGTGACCCCACCATAGCTGGCGGCTGATGCACCAGGGCTCGATGTTGCGCAGCCATTCGAAATAGGTCTTTTCCCAGTGGCGCGGCTCGAACACCGTATCGCCCCGTTCCACCGCCTTGATGGCCGGCTGGGCCAGGGTCTTGGCGTCAACATACCACTGGTCTGTCAGCCAGGGCTCGACAACGACGCCGGAACGGTCGCCGTGCGGCACCACATGGCGGGTCTTTTCAACCCCCCGCAGCCAGCCCTCGGCCTCGGCCCGGGCGACGATTTCGGCGCGGGCCTCGAACCTGTCCTTACCGGCGTATTCGCCGCCCTCTTCGTTGATGCGCGCGAAGGCGTCGAGAATGTTGATGAGCGGCAGATTGTGACGTTTGCCGACCAGGAAGTCGTTGAAGTCGTGGGCGGGCGTGATCTTGACCGCGCCAGAGCCCTTTTCGGGATCGGCGTAGTCGTCGGCGATGATGGGGACCTCGCGGCCGGTGATCGGCAGGCGCACCGTCTTGCCGACCAGGGCCTTGTAGCGCTCATCGTCCGGGTGAACGGCGACGGCGGTGTCGCCGAGCATGGTTTCGGGCCGGGTGGTGGCAATGACGATCTCCCCCGAACCGTCGGTCAGCGGATAGGCGAAATGCCAGTAGTGGCCATCCACCTCTTCCTGCTTGACCTCCAGGTCCGAAATCGCGGTCTGGAACTGCGGATCCCAGTTCACCAGACGCTTGTCGCGATAGATCAGGCCTTCCTTGTAGAGCTGGACGAAGACCTTGCGCACGGCGTCCGACAGGCCCTCATCGAGGGTGAAACGCTCGCGGCTCCAGTCGCAGGACGAGCCGAGGCGGCGCAGCTGGCGCACGATGGTTCCACCGCTCTGGGCTTTCCACTCCCACACCTTGGCGACGAAATCCTCGCGGCCCATGTCGCGGCGGCTGATGTTGCCCTCGGCGGCCAGCTTGCGTTCGACCACCATCTGGGTGGCGATGCCGGCGTGGTCGGTGCCCGGCAGCCACAGCG
>CAZJBC010000043.1:0-13772 GCA_964543805.1 uncultured Brevundimonas sp. | reverse complement strand
GCCCTGGGTCTGGCCACCGGCGCACGGGCCGACGCCGGCTTGGTGCGGCGCGGCGCGTCCTCCGCCCAGGCGACCGCCTTGTTCGCTCTTTCGCCCGACCACGCCGTCTGGGCCTATCTCGACGACAAGGGCCTGGCTTACGAGCGGGACGAGGATCTGGTCCTTCGCCGCACCCTCGGCGCCGACGGCCGCAGCCGCGCCTTTGTCAATGACCAGGCGACCAGCGTCGCCGTGCTGCGCGACCTGTCCGCTCTGCTGCTCGAGGTGCACGGCCAGCACGAAACCGTCGGCCTTCTCGACGCGTCCACGCACAGGCCGTTGCTCGACGCCTTCGGCCGCACCAGCGCCGAAATGGCCGCCGTCGCCCAGACCTGGAGCGCGTGGCGCGCCGCCCGCGCCGCATCCGACGCCCTGAAAGAGCGCGCCGGCCGCGCCGCCGCCGAAATCGAGGAGATGACCCAGCGCCTGGCGGAGCTCGATCGGCTGGATCCGCGCGAAGGCGAGGAGGCGGCGCTGGCGGAAGAACGCGGCCTGCTGGGCGCGGCTGAAAAAGCCCTGGCCGAGATCTCGGCGGCCCGCGAGGCCCTCGACGGCGATCACCTGACTTCCAGTCTGGCTCAGACCCAAAGGGCGCTGGAGCGGGCCCGCGAGCGCGCGGTGCAGGCCGGCGCAAGCCAGGACGGCCGGGCCGTGCGCCAGATTGTTGACGCCGCCCAGGCGGCCGAGCGCGCGCTCACCGAGGCCATCGAGACGATCGCCGCCGTCGACGCCGCCGCCGCCGCCTTCGACTTTGAACCGGACCAGCTGGAACGCGCCGAGGAGCGCCTGTTCGCCCTGCGCGCCATGGCCCGCAAGCTGGGCGCGCTAGTCGATGAGCTGCCCGCCATTCGCGCCCGCTACGCCGCCGAACTTCAGGGCGCCGAGGATATCGACGTCCAGATCGCCCAGGCCGAACGGGCCGCCGCCGCCGCCCGGGCCTCTTACGTCGAAGCCGCCGCCCGCCTGACGGCCGCCCGCCGCGCCGCCGGTGATCGACTGGCGCTGGCCATGGCCCAGGAACTGGCGCCTCTTAAACTCGACAAGGCCCAGTTCCAGGTCAGCCTTGAACCGTTCGCCGAGGACCGCATGGGCCCGGCAGGCGCAGACAGGGTCGCCTTTGAGGTCTCGACCAATCTGGGCGCGCCGTTCGGCCCGCTCGTCCAGATCGCCTCCGGCGGCGAGCTGGCCCGTTTCGCCCTGGCGTTGAAGGCCTGCCTGGCCGGCCGCGATCACGCCCAGCCCTTGATGATCTTTGACGAGGTCGACCAGGGCGTCGGCGGCGCCGTGGCCGATGCGGTCGGCCTTCGCCTGCGCCGCCTGGCAGCCGAGGCCCAGGTGCTGGTTGTCACTCACTCTCCCCAGGTGGCGGCCCGCGCCGGAGCCCACTGGCGGGTGTCGAAAGGCGGCGAGGGCGATGCGGTGCGCACCCTGGTCGAACAGCTGTCGCCCGCCCAGCGCGAAGAAGAAATCGCGCGCATGCTGGCCGGCGCGGCCATCACCCCTGAAGCCCGCGCCGCGGCCCGTGCGCTGATCGCCGGTTAGGGCTAAACAGCGGCATGCCCTCACCGCCGATTCAGATCGACGCCCTAAGCGAATCCGACGCCGCGGATGAGCTGACCCGGCTGGCGGACGAAATCGCCGCTCACGACATCCGCTACTATCAGGAGGAAGCCCCGGCGGTTTCCGACGCCGACTATGACGCCCTCAAGCGCCGCAATGCCGAGATCGAGGCGCGCTTTCCCCACCTGGTCCGCGAAAACTCGCCGTCCTTGCGCATCGGCGCGGCGCGGGCTGAAAAGTTCTCGCCTGTCGAGCATGGTGTGCCCATGCTTTCGCTCGACAACGCCTTTTCCGACGAAGAGGCGATCGAATTCGACGCCCGCGTCCGCCGCTTCCTGCGCCTTGACGCCGAGCCCATCGCCTATACCGCCGAGCCCAAGATCGACGGCCTGTCCGCCTCGCTGCGCTACGAGAACGGCGTGCTGGTCCAGGGCGCGACCCGTGGCGACGGACGCACCGGCGAGGATGTCACCGAAAACCTTCGCACCCTGCGCGACGTTCCTCACCGTCTGCACGGCTCGGGCTGGCCCGACGTCATAGAGGTGCGCGGCGAAGTCTATCTGGGCCACGAGGAATTCGCACGGCTGAACGCGGACGCCGCGGCCGCCGGCCAGAAGACCTACGCCAATCCCCGCAACGCCGCCTCCGGCTCGCTTCGCCAGCTGGATGCGAAGATCACCGCCGCCCGGCCCTTGCGCTTCTTCGCCTATGCCTGGGGCCTGATCAGCGGGCCCTTCGCCAGGACCCAGCACGAAGCCCTGTCCTGCCTTCACGACTGGGGTTTCCAGGTCACGCCGCAGACGAAGCGCGTCACCGGGGCCGACGGCCTGCTCGCCGCCTACCAGGCCATGGAAACCCTGCGCCCCAAGCTCGCCTTCGACATCGATGGCGTGGTCTACAAAGTCGACCGCCTCGACTGGCAGGAGCGCCTGGGCTTCGTCACTCGCGTTCCCCGCTGGGCTATCGCCCGCAAGTTTCCGGCGCAACAGGCCCGCACCCGCCTCAACGCCATCGACCTGCAGGTCGGCCGCACCGGCGCGGTCACGCCCGTCGCCCGTCTGCAGCCCGTGACCGTCGGCGGCGTCACCGTCGAGAACGCCACCTTGCACAATGCCGACGAAATCGCCCGCAAGGACATCCGCGTCGGCGACATGGTGATTATCCAGCGGGCCGGCGATGTCATCCCGCAGATCACCGGACCTGTGCTGGAAGAACGGCCGAAGGCCGCCGTCCCTTTCGAATTTCCCACCCACTGTCCGTGTCACCTGCACACGCCGCTGGCGCGCGAGACCACCGCCGGCGGGGCCGAGACCGTGGTGCGCCGCTGCACCGGCGAGTTCGCCTGCCCGTTCCAGCGGGTCGAGCACCTGATGCATTTCGTCTCGCGCCGCGCTTACGACATCGAAGGCCTGGGCGAAAAACAGATTGCCGCCTTCTACGAAGAGGGCCTGGTCAGGGAGCCCGCCGACATCTTCCGCCTTGCCCGCAATGAGACCGTCCTGGCCGATCTTCGCACCCGCGACGGTTACGGCGAGACTTCCATCGCCAACCTCGTGGCCGGCATTGAGGCGCGGCGCACCATTGCCCTCGACCGCTTCGTCTTTGGCCTGGGCATCCGGCATGTAGGCGAGACCACCGCCATGACCCTGGCCCGCGGCTATGGCTCGCTTCAGGCCTTCCTGACGGCCATGGACAAGGTGGCCCGCGACGATCCTGAAGCCATCAGCGAGCTTGATGATCTCGATCAGATCGGCGAGGCCGTGGTCGGGGCGGCAAAGACTTATTTCGGCGAGGACCACAACCGGCGCATCGTCGCCGACCTTGTCTCCGAACTGAGGGTGGAAGACGCCGAAAAGCCCAAGACCGACACGGCTGTCGCCGGCAAAACCGTTGTCTTCACCGGCGCTCTGGAGCGCATGACCCGCGATGAGGCCAAGGCCCAGGCCGAGCGACTGGGCGCCAAGGTGTCGGGCTCGGTGTCAAAGAAGACCGACATTGTCGTCGCCGGTCCCGGCGCCGGCTCGAAACTGAAAACCGCGGCCGACCTGGGCATTCAGGTCTTGACCGAGGACGAGTGGCTGACGCTTGTGGGCGGCTGACGAAACAGGGGCAGGGGGAAACGAACATGTTGCGATCCATCGAAGGTCAGGTCGCCTGGGTCACCGGCGCCGGCACCGGCATCGGCCAAGCCGGTGCGATCGCCCTGGCGGGCGCGGGCGTCAAGGTGGTCCTCACCGGGCGCCGCACAGAGCCGCTCGAGGAGACTGCCGCCCATATCCGTCACCACGGCGGCGAGGCCATGGTCGCGCCGGCCGACTGCAGCGATCCGGCCGCCGTTGCCGGGGTGGTCGCCAAGATGATGGCCGCCTATGGCCGCTGCGACATCCTGGTCAACAGCGCCGGCATCAATATCCTCAAGCGCAGCTGGGCCGATGTGACGGTCGAGGGCTTCGACTCGGTCATCGCCGCCGACCTGAACGGGCCCTTCTACGCCAGCCACGCGGTCATGCCGATCATGCGCGCTCAGGGCGGCGGGCTGATGATCCAGATCTCATCCTGGGCCGGCGTTTATGTGCCGCTGCTCACCGGACCGGCCTACACCGCCGCCAAGCACGGCCTCGTCGCACTCAGCGAAAGCATCAACCAGTCTGAATGCGTCAGCGGCATCCGTTCGTGCTGCATCAACCCGGGCGAGGTGGCGACGCCCATCCTCAACAACCGCCCGGTCCCGGTCAGCGACGAGGACAAGGCAAAGATGGTCCAGTCAGAGGACATGGGCGAGACCATCCTGTTCGTCGCCCGCCTGCCGGCCAGCGTCTGCGTCAACGAGATCCTGATCAGCCCGACCTGGAACCGGGGGTATGTGGCGAACCTGGGACGGTAACCGCGGACCAAATTTGGCAGCGCAGCATCTTTGTATCCTGGCGATCAACGGCAAAATCTCGACGCTGATTAGCAGACCAGGATTTCGTGATATACGTTCGACGCGTGCCGCGGCGTGTTCTCATTCGGAAGTGGAGTTATGGCCCGAGCCGTCGTTGCATCCGCGATAGGATTGGCCACGATGGCAATTGCGCTGTCTGCGTCAGGTCAAACGGCTGATGCAAAATTCGAAGGCAAGCCTTGGGTCGTAGAGTCCTATTTCAACGGAGAAAAGCTTGTTGCCCCTGACCCGGATAGTGGCGCGAAAGTGCAACTTCGAAACGGAGTGATAGATGGGGGTCCGGGCTGTGGCGGCTTTGTGTTTGGTGAGTACTCGGCTGACGAAAGCTATATCACCATCAACACTAGGGGATGGATATTAGGCGGTGCTTGTTTTGGGGGTATGAGCGTCTGGATACGCGAAAACAATGATGTCACCAAGGCTTTGAACGGAAAACGAAGGATAGAAAACCGAGGCTCCGAGATCTTTTTGTATGACGACGCTGGGCGGGTTCAAGCTGTTCTCGGGCCTTGGCCGACCGACAGCTACGCCGGCATCACTGACGAGCTTGAGCGGAATACGTGGACGGTCACATCATACAAACAGGGCGGTCGCGTCATTCATCCTTCCACAAAGAAGGACCGGCATGGACGAAAGACCCCATGGCTGCGGTGGTGGTTTTTTCTGTCGGGTTCAGTCGGATGCGGCTCGCTCAGGGGCGGCAGCACAGTTAGCGATGGGCGGATCAACATCAATGTCGCGCCCCGTGACATGGATGGTTGCTCGGCGACCGATGTCAAAACTGCGAACGCCATCTCGGAGGCGCTGACCGGTGATTGGCGGTTCAAGATCAAAGGACGCCGGCTGACTCTTCTTGACGACCATGGCGCCGTCGGTGGAGTCCTCCAGTCAAGTTCGCCGTGGAACGATCGCTGAACCAAACCGGTCCAAACCTTCTATCCACTTGGTTCGCCGAGTTGGGTTGTAAGACCAAACTCGCCTTGCGACGTCCCCTCCCGTTGGCGCAGGCTCCTTGCCCCCATGCGCACGCCATCTACAATCAGACCCGCCGCCTCACAGGCGTCGCGGTGTGCGCCGCACCTTGTCGCAAAATGTCATCACAAAGTCGCCGAATGTCATCGCGATGTTGTCAATTTGCAGCCGGATGTTGACAGTTTTGAACCGTTTTTTGGCCGTTCGCGCCCGCAAGCTCTTGTTCCACAAGGAAAACGCAATGGGGCGCAGATCGCGGTTGTTGTCATTTGTCACGCCTTGCGCCGCGCACCGGAGGCGCGAGAACGTCAGAATATTATAAGAAACAATGCCTTGCGCCTAAATCGGCGCGCAGGCTCCGGCCAGCCAGGCCCGCACCTCCGCCTCGACCAGCGGCCCGACCTTGTCCAGCACCCGCGCATGGTAGGCGTTCAGCTGGGCCCGCTCTTCGGGCGTCAAAAGCGCCACGTCCACGCAGGCCCTATCGATCGGCGCCAGCGTCAGGGTCTCGAAGCCCAGCATCGGCCGCTCGCCACCCGCCACCTCGGTCGCGGGGGTTACGACCTGCAGGTTCTCGATGCGGATGCCGTAGCCGCCTTCCTTGTAATAGCCCGGCTCGTTGGAGACGATCATGCCCGGCTGCAGGGCCACCGCATTGGCGCGCTTGGAGATGTTCTGCGGGCCCTCGTGAACGCCCAGATAGCTGCCGACCCCGTGCCCCGTGCCGTGGTCGAAATCCAGCCCGGCCGACCACAGGGGCGCGCGAGCCAGGATGTCCAACTGCGAGCCCGTGGTTCCAGCCGGAAACCGCACGTGGCCCAGGGCCAGATGGCCCTTCAGCACGAGGGTGAAACGCTGCTTCATCTCCTGCGTCGGCTGGCCGATTGC
This sequence comes from uncultured Brevundimonas sp., assembly GCA_964543805.1. Taxonomy (GTDB): domain Bacteria; phylum Pseudomonadota; class Alphaproteobacteria; order Caulobacterales; family Caulobacteraceae; genus UBA5005. The sequence goes on along the minus strand of CAZJBC010000043.1, from coordinate 7,369 downwards.
GACCGTGCGGGTCACGTCCGTAGTGCCGTCCAGATACTGGCCGCCCGAGTCGATCAACAGCAGCGAGTTGTTGGCCAGCGGACGGTTCAGCCGCTCGGTCACCCGGTAGTGGATGATCGCGCCGTTTGGCCCTGCGCCGGTGATAGCATCGAAGGACAGGTCTTTCAGGGCGCCGGTCTCTTCGCGAAATTTCTCCAGAGTTCGGGCGACGGTAATCTCGTCGGGCAAGATGGTCTGGGCATCGGTCGCCAGCCAGCAAAGCACGCGCGACAGCGCCGCTCCGTCGCGCACATGGGCGGCGCGGGTTCCCGCAACCTCCACCGGGTTCTTGACCGCCTTGGGCAGCAGGGTCGGGTCCTGACCCTTGAGCACGGTGGCCCCCGCCGCCTCCAGCTGTTCGAAATACCAGGCTGACGACAGGGCCGGGTCGACCAGCACTGTCCTGCCTGTCAACGCCGCCAGCGCCGCCGGTAGTTCGTTCGGAGTCTTTAGAGACACTTCATTGCCCAACCAGGCGGGCAGGTCGTTCGTCACCTTGGCCGGATCGAGAAACAGAGCGGCCGTGCCGTCGGCGTTGAGGATCGCCTGGCTCAGGGGCAGGGGGCTGCGGATCACATCGCCGCCGCGAATATTGAACAGCCAGGCGACCGAGGCCGGCGCCGTGATCACCGCCGCATCGGCCTTTTGGCCGGCGATGGCCTTGCCCAGCCGCGTCCGCTTGGCCGCTGACTCCTCACCAGAATACTCCAGCGGATGCGGAACCACCGGCGCATCGGGCTGGGCGGGACGCTCGACGCCCCAGGCCTGGTCGATGGGGTTTTCGTTCACGGGCTTAAGGGTGGCGCCGGCCTTGTCGGCGGCGGTTCGCAGCCGCTCCAGCGCATCGGGGCTATGAAGGCGCGGGTCATAGCCGATCACCGCGCCGCGCACGGCCTCTTCTTCCAGGTATTGCGGTACGCCGCCGTCGACCAGATCGCGGATCTCGAAGGTGGCCGGATCGACCTGATCGCGAACCTGCACGGTGTAGCGGCCATCGACAAAGATCGCCGCCTTGTCTTTCAGGATCACCGCCGCACCGGCCGAGCCCGTAAAGCCCGACAGCCAGCCCAGCCGGTCATTGGCCGCCGGCAGATATTCGTTCTGATGCTCGTCCTCGTGGGGCGCCAGAAACCCGTCCAGCCCCTGGGCCGCCATCGCCGCGCGGATCAGCGGCACATGGCGCGGCCCAAAGGACGGATCGGTCTTTTCATCAAACGTCTGGCGCATGGGAAAGATGTAAGCGCCGGCCTGCGCCCGCGCAAAAGAAAACGCCGGATCTTATCCTCTGCTCAGGATCAGGGTAGCCCAGGCGTCGCGGTGGATGTGGCCGACCATGTGAAAGCCGTGGGCCAGATAGGCGCCTCGCACGGCCCGCTCCTGGGTGCGCAGCAGGCCCGACAGAATGGCGAAGCCGCCGGGTTTCAGCGCGCCCCTGATGTCGCCGGCCAGGGTGATAAGCGGCCGGGCCAGGATGTTGGCGAACACCAGGTCATAGGGTGCGTGGCCGGCGACGGCCGCGTGTCCCAGGCCGTTGGCGTAGACGAACCGGGCGCGGGCGCCGTTCAGCGCGGCGTTCTCGGCGGCGATGCGCACCGAGGGCCGGTCGATGTCGGTGCCGATGGCCAGGGGCGTGCCGGTCTTTGCGGCTGCTATCGCCAGAATGCCGGTGCCGGCGCCGACGTCCAGCACGCGCCCGAACCGCCGGGCTTTCAGAAGCCGGTCGTAGGCCTGGAGGCAGCCGACGGTGGTGCCGTGGTGGCCGGTGCCGAACGCCGCGCCCGCCTCTATACGCAGGTTGACAGAGTTGGACGGAACCCGGCCCAGGTCGTGGGCGCCGTAGACGAAGAAGCGTCCGGCCCGCACTGGCGGCAGCCCTGACAGCGACATGGCCAGCCAGTCGGCATCGGCCAGCTTGTCGATCACGACCTTCAGGCCGCCGGCCTCCAGAATGGTTTTCAGACGCGCCGCTTCGGAGTCATCCGATGGAAAGGCGTCGATGCGCCAGACGTCGCGGTCCTCGTCCTCTTCAAGGATCGAATAGGTAACGCCTTCCAGGCCGACGTCGGCGTCCACTACAAGGGCGGCGGCCTCAGCGCGGGCGCGCGGCCCGCGGGCGACGACCTGAACCGGATCGGACATTCAGGATTCGGCCAGAAGGTCGGCGAGGGCGCCGGCGTCCCAATCGGCGCCGCGCGGGGCGGTAAAGACCGGAATGCCGGGCGAGAACTCGGCGAGGGCCGAGGTGATTTCGCTGGGATTAGGATTGGCGCCGTCGCTCTCGCTGGCGACGATGGCGGCGATCGGAATGTAGCGGGCCTTCAACGCCTCGATGGCGGTGAGCGTATGGGTGACCGAACCCAGATAGGTGCCGGTGACCAGCAGGGCGGGAATTTCCAGGTCGCAGATCAAGTCGATGCTGGTGGCGCCATCAGCGATCGGCGACATCACCCCGCCAATGCCTTCGATCAGCAGCAGGCCATCGCCGATTTCGCCCATGCGGGTGCGGCACAGGCGGTTCAGCGCGCCCTGGTCGACGGTCCTGCCCTCCAGCTTGGCCGCCGAGGGCGGAGCGAGGGACGCGGCAAAACGCAGCGGCGACATCCGGTCCAGATTCGACTCCGGCTGGCCCAGGGCGTTCAGCAGCAGGGCCGCATCGCTGCCGGCAAACTGCTGATAGCCGCTGAGCGCCGGCTTGAAGGCGTCCACCGCATGGCCGCGGGCGCGCAGGGCGCGGATCAGGGCGCAGGCGACATATGTCTTGCCCACATCCGTACTGGTGGCGGTTACAAACAGGCTGGGCATCAGGCGGCGAGTTTCCTTAATGCGTCCGCGAGGCGTTCTATGTCCTCGTCCGTATGGGCCGCTGTAAAGGCGATGCGTAAACGTGAGGTTCCCGCCGCAACCGTGGGCGGGCGGATGGCGACCACCAGAAAGCCGTGAGTCTCAAGCGCCGCCTGGGCTGACAGCGCCGCCTGGGGCTCGCCAATAATTATCGGAACAATCGCGCTTTGGGCTTCCGGCAGGTTCGCCGCACGGGTGAAGAGGCGCGCCTTGGCCAGAGGCAGGGCGGCCCGCGCCGGCTGAGTCTCGATGATGTCCAGGGCCGCCAGGGCCGCCGCCGCGCTAGCCGGAGTCAGGCCGGTCGAATAGACCAGGCTGCGAGCTCGGGTCTTGATCAGGTCGATGGCGGCGGTCGAGCCGCAGACATAGCCGCCGGCGCTGGCCAGGGCCTTGGACAGGGTGCCCATCTGCAGATCAACGCGCGCATCCGGGAACAGGGCGCCGGTCCCGCGGCCCTCGCCAACCACGCCGACGCCGTGCGCATCGTCGGTCATCAGCCAGGCGCCGTGGCGCTGCGCCAGGGCCGACAGGCGGTCGAGCGGGGCGATGTCGCCATCCATGGAGAACACGCCCTCTGTGACGACCAGCCGGGCGCCCTGGCCCGCCTGCGTCAGCAAAGTTTCCAGATGAGCCAGATCGTTATGGCGGAAGGTTTCAACCCGCGCGCCGGAAAGCCGGGCGCCCGCCCAGATGCAGGCGTGGGAACGCTCGTCGACGAGCACCGTATCACCTTCGCCGACAAAGACGGGGATGGTCCCGGTATTGGCCGCGTAGCCGGTGGCGAAGACGCAGGCCGCCTCGGTTCCCTTGAAACGCGCCAGCCGCGCCTCCAGCTCGCCCATCAGGGGGTGATCTCCGGTCACCAGCCGCGAGGCGCCCGCACCGGTGCCGTAATCGTCGATCGCCATTCTGGCCGCGGCCATCACCGCCGGATGGTGGGTCAGGTTGAGATAGTCATTGCAAGAAAAGGACAGGTAGCGTTTGCCGGCGCGCTCCACCCAGGCGCCGTCGAGGCGGCGAGTGGCGACAAGGCTGCGCCGAAGGTTCCCCGCTTCCAGCGCGGCGAGTTTGGACCGGGCGAAGGCGTCTAGGCTCTGCATGGGTTTAGGGGCATAGCAGGAGCCGATGGAAAAGGAACCCGATTGGTTGGCGCAGGGGTCGCCGCACGTTTGGCGCCCCTACTGCCAGATGCAGACCGCGCCGGCTCCCCTGGCCGTGGCGCGCACCGATGGCGTGCGGCTCTATCTGGAGGACGGTCGGGTGCTGGTGGACGGCATCGCCAGCTGGTGGACGGCCTGTCATGGCTACAATCACCCGCATATTTGGCAGGCGGTCGAGGCGCAGCTGGCGCTTATGCCCCACGTCATGTTCGGCGGTCTGGCGCACGAGCCGGCCTACCGCCTGGCCACGCGGCTGGCGGCCATGCTGCCGGGCGACCTCAACCACGTCTTCTTCGCCGAGAGCGGCTCGGTCTCGGTAGAGATCGCCATGAAAATGGCCCTGCAGTTCTGGATCAACCGCGGGATTGCGGGCCGCTCACGGTTCTTGAGTTTCCGCGGCGGCTATCACGGCGATACGCTCGCCACCATGACGGTCTGCGATCCGGAAGAGGGCATGCACAGCCTGTTCGCCGGCGTCATGCCGGCTCAGATCACCGCCGACCTGCCCATCGATGCGGCGTCGGAAGGCGCGCTGGACCAGCTGCTGTCCGAGCGGGGCGGCGAGGTGGCCGCCATCCTGACCGAGCCCCTGGTCCAGGGCGCCGGCGGCATGATCTTCCACGACGCCGAGGTGTTGCGCCGCCTTCGCCGGCTGGCGGACAAGCACGATACCCTGCTGATCTTTGACGAGATCTTCACCGGCTTTGGCCGCACCGGCTCGCTGTTCGCCATGGATCAGGCGGGGATCGAGCCCGACATCGTCACCCTGTCCAAGGCCCTGACCGGGGGCACCCTGCCGCTTTCGGCGGCGATCGCCTCGACGCGGGTGTTCAAGGCTTTCCTGTCGAACGATCCCGGCGCGGCCCTGATGCATGGGCCGACCTATATGGCCAATCCGCTGGCCTGCGCCGCGGCGAACGCCTCACTGGACCTGATCGAGGAAGGCGGCTGGCGTCAGACCGTTCCGCGCATCGGTCAGGCTCTGCGCCAGGGTCTTGAACCTTGCCGAGGACTTGCCGGCGTCGTCGACGTCCGGGTCCTGGGCGCGATCGGCGTGGTCGAGTTTGACAGCGCGGTCGACGTCGGCGGGCTTTGCAGCCGCTTCGCCGACCTGGGCGCCTGGATCCGTCCGATGGGCAAGGTCGTCTATCTGGTTCCGCCCCTGGTCATCGGCGACGAGGATCTGGCTTTGCTGACGCAGGCTATCCGGCGCGGCCTGGGCGTCGAGGAGGGCTAGGGTTTGCACCGAACCATCGTCCAGCTCCGGGGTCGGATCGCCCCAATAGTCGCGGCCGGCGGTCTGCACGACGGCGAGCGGATCGCTGCTCGTGCGGACGTTGTTCAGGTCGCTGAAAACCTGACGCGGCCCTTCGCTCAGAATATCGAACTGCGGCCTCGCCGCGACCGCAACGCTGATCCCGATGACAAGAGAAACGCCGGCTCCAATGAGAAGAACTTTGTCCATACTGACCATCCGATTGGACAGCGCGGGACAGGGCGAAAGGTTCTCCGAAATATGCATTTTCTGAAGCTAGGGTAGGAAATGAGTGAAGTTTCCCCGCCTTGCGTGATTCTCAACGAGCCGCAGCTGGCCGAGAACATCGGCGCGGTCGCGCGGGTGATGGCCAATTTCGGCCTGTCGGAGCTGCGCCTGGTGCGGCCGCGCGACGGCTGGCCGCAGGAGCGGGCCTGGGCGTCCGCCTCGGGCGCCGACTGGCCGCTCAACAACGCCAAGGTCTATCAGCGACTGGAAGCGGCCGTCGCCGACCGTCAGGTCGTTTACGCAACCACCGCCCGCAATCGCGAGCTGCGCACCCCGGTGATGACTCCGCGCGAGGCCGCCGGCCGGTTGCACGAGGCCGCGAACCTTGGCCGCAAGACCGCGCTGTTGTTCGGGGGCGAGCGGGCCGGACTCGAGACAGGCGACATTGCCCTCGCCCAGGGCATCATCACCATCCCCATCGATCCGAAGTTCCACTCGCTGAACCTTGCCCAGGCCGTGGCGGTCACCGCCTACGAATGGCGCACCGCCATGGGCGACGTAGCCCCGCCGCGCTTCGCCGAGACCGAGCCGCCCGCCGAGCAGGAAGCGGTGATCGGCATGTACGAGCACCTGGAAGCCGAACTCGAGGCCGGCGGCTTCTTCCACCCGCCCGAGAAAAAGCCCTCCATGGTCCAGAACCTGCGCGGCATGTTCGCCCGGGCCAACCTGACCGACCAGGAGGTGCGCACTTTCCGCGGGGTGATCACGGCGCTGTCCAAAGGGCGGGGGCGGGTGCTGGAGAAACTGGCCAAGCAGAAAGAGGCCGCCAAATGAGCCTGCTGGATGGCGTCTCCATACCGATCATCCAGGCGCCCATGGTCGGCGCGGCCGCGGTGGATATGGTCGTCGCCGCTTGTGAAGCCGGCGCGCTCGGAACGCTGGGCGCGGCGGGTATGACCGCCGATGAGATCGCTGCTTCCGCGCGCGAAATCCGGGCAAGGACGGCTGCTCCGTTCGCGCTCAATCTGCTGATCACCCGTTCTGTGCCGCCCCAGGCAGAGCAGGTCGCCGAGGCGCTGGAGCGCCTGCGCCCCTGGTATGAGCGCGCCGGCGCGCCCGTGCCTGACCTGCCCAACCGCTTTGCGCCTGATTTCGATGCCCAGTTCCAGGCAGTTGTGGCCGCCGCCCCCGCCATAGCCTCCTTTGCTTTCGATATTCTGACCCGAGACGAGGTGGGCGCGCTGCATGCGGCGGGCTCGTGCGTGGTGGGCACGGCCAACACCGTGGCTGAGGCCCGCGCCTGGGCGACCGTCGGCGCCGACGCGGTCTGCGCCCAGGGCGGCGAGGCGGGCGGCCACCGGGGTGCCTTCCTTGCGCCGCCGGAAGACAGCCTGGTCGGGACCCTGCCGCTGGTCGCCGCCTGTTGCGCGGCGGTGGATATTCCGGTGATCGCCGCCGGAGGGATCATGGACGGACGAGGAGTGGCCGCAGCTCTGGCTCTCGGGGCCGTGGCCGCCCAGATGGGCACGGCCTTCCTGCTGGCGGACCAGTCCACCGCCAACGCCGCATGGCAAAAGGCGGTGCGTGAGGCGGGGGATGATTCCACCCGGCTGACGCGGGCGTTCAGCGGACGTTACGCTCGCGGCATCGAAAACGACTTCATGCGCCAGATGCGTCCCGTCGAGGGCGAGGTCCCGGCCTATCCGGTCCAGAACCGCCTGACCCTGGCCCTGCGCGCCGCTGCGGCGGCAAACGGCGATGCCTCCATGCTGTCCCTGTGGGCCGGTCAGGGCGTGAAACTGGCGCGCGCGGGCTACGCCGGCGAGATGGTCAAGGCCTGGTGGGC
>CAZJBC010000042.1:0-13946 GCA_964543805.1 uncultured Brevundimonas sp. | reverse complement strand
GGCGGTTTACACGCAAACCGGCCGAACTGATGCAGGCGATCAACGTCTCCATCGGCTTCGACAGGCGGCTGGCGGCCCAGGACCTGGCCGGATCGCGCGCCCATGCCGCCATGCTGGCGAAAGTCGGCGTGATCTCGTCCGCGGATGAGGCCTCCATCCAGGAGGGCTTGTCCCTGATCGAGGCGGAAATCGCAAACGGAACCTTCCCGTTCCGCGACGAATACGAGGACATTCACCTCAACATCGAGGCGCGGCTGAAGGAGATCATCGGCCAGGCCGCCGGGCGGCTGCACACAGCCCGCTCGCGTAATGACCAGGTCGCCGTCGATTTCCGGCTGTGGGTGCGCGACGCCTGCGACCGCACCATCGTGCAGATCGTCGAGTTGCAACGGGCGCTGCTGACCCGGGCCGACGAGAACGCAGATACCCTGATGCCGGGCTTCACCCACCTGCAGCCGGCCCAGCCGGTGACCTTCGGCCACCACATGATGGCCTATGTCGAAATGTTCGGCCGCGACGCAAGCCGTTTTGCCGACGCGCGGGCGCGGATGAACGAAAGCCCGCTGGGCGCCGCGGCCCTGGCCGGATCGCCCTTCCCCATCGACCGCGAGATGACCGCCAAAGCCTTGGGCTTTGACGGGCCGACCGCCAATTCGCTGGACAGCGTGGCGGCGCGGGATTTTGCGCTGGAAGCCCTGTCGGCCGCCGCCATCTGTTCGATGCACCTGTCACGCCTGGCCGAAGAGATTGTGCTGTGGGTCACCCCGCAGTTCGGGTTCATCACCCTGACGGACGCCTTCACCACCGGCTCGTCAATCATGCCGCAGAAGAAAAATCCTGACGCCGCCGAACTGGTCCGCGCCAAGATCGGCCGGGTCATGGGCGCACTCACGGGGCTGATGATGGTGATGAAGGGCCTGCCGCTGACCTATTCAAAGGACATGCAGGAAGACAAGGAACAGGTCTTCGCCGGCTTCGATGCGCTGGAGCTTTCGTTGGCCGCCATGGCCGGCATGGTCGATGACCTGAAGCAGAACAAGGATCGCATGGCCGCCGCCGCAGGCTCCGGCTATTCGACCGCCACGGACCTGGCCGACTGGCTGGTGCGCGAGACGAACCTGCCGTTCCGCGAGGCGCACCATGTCACCGGCTCAGCGGTCAAGCGGGCCGAAGAACTGGGCGTGGGCCTGGCCGATCTTTCGCTGGCCGAGTTGCAGAAACTCGATCCCAGGATCACCAAATCCGTCTATGACGTTCTGACGCCACAGGCCTCGGCCGCCAGCCGCAAGTCCTATGGCGGGACCGCGCCCGATCAGGTCCGCAAACAGATCCGGCGCTGGAAGGAGAAGCTTTCATGACCCGTCTCGCCATCACCCTCGCCATCGCCGCCCTGGCGCTGGCCGCCTGCGGCAAGCGCGGCGACCTGGAAACCCCTGAACCGGTCTGGCAAAAGAAGCCGGTCCCGGCGACGGAGCAGGCTTCCCCGCCGCCCGCGGCCACCACCACCACGCCGCCCGCCAAATGAACCATTTCGACTATGTGGACGGCGAGCTCGCCTGCGAAGGCGTGCCGCTGACGGCCATCGCCAAGGCTGTCGGCACACCGGTCTATGTCTATTCGTCGGCCACCCTGACCCGGCACTATGAGGTGTTCACCGGCGCCTTTCGGGCGCACCCGGAACTGGGCGAGCCCCTCGTCGCCTACGCGGTCAAGGCCAACTCCAATGTCTCTGTGCTGAAGACGCTCGGCGATCTGGGCGCCGGCGCCGACACCGTCTCCGAGGGCGAGATCAGACGCGCCCTGGCCGCCGGCATTCCCGCCAGCCGCATAGTCTTTTCCGGCGTCGGCAAGACCGCCCGCGAGATCGCCTTTGCGCTGAAGGCCGGCGTTTCTGAAATCAATGTCGAGTCCGAGCCTGAAATGCTGGAGATCGCCCGCGTCGCCGGCGAGCTGGGCGTCAAGGCGACCATCGCCATCCGGGTCAATCCCAATGTCGCCGCCGGCGGCCACGCCAAGATCGCCACCGGCAAGGCCGAGGACAAGTTCGGCGTCTCGTTCGACGAGGCCGCACGCCTCTACGCCAACGCCTCCAACAACGCCAATCTGAACCCCGTGGGCGTGGCCTGCCACATCGGCAGCCAGATCACCGACCTTGCCCCCATGCGCAAGGCCTTCACCCTGATGCGGGGCATGGTCGAAAAGCTGAGGGCGGAAGGCCTGTCGGTGGAGCGGCTGGATCTGGGCGGCGGGCTGGGCGTGCCATATTTCCACATGCCCGATCCGCCGACGCCGGACGATTTCGCCCAGGTCGTCGCCGACACCATCGGCGGCTTGGGCATTCAACTGGCCTTCGAGCCCGGCCGGGTGATCGCCGCCAACGCCGGCATATTGCTGGCCCGCGTGCTGCACATCCACGAGCGGCCGGAGAACCGCCGGTTCGCCGTGCTGGACGCGGCCATGAACGACCTGGTTCGCCCGGCCATGTACGACGCCTATCACGACATCCGCCCAATCAAGGTGCGGCCCGGGCCGATGCTGACCTACGACGTGGTCGGCCCGGTCTGCGAGACGGGCGATACCTTCACTCGCGAGCGCCAGCTGCCGCCCCTGCAGGCCGGCGACCTGATCGCCTTCATGAGCGCCGGCGCCTACGGGGCCTCGATGTCGAGCGAATACAACACCCGCCCCCTCGTGCCCGAGGTGCTGGTGCGCGGGGATGAGTTCGCTGTCGTGCGGCCGCGGCCGAGCTATGACGAGATGCTGGGGCGCGAGCCGCTGGCGGGGTGGTTGTAGGCCGACTTAGCCAACCGGCGGCGGGGGCGCCGGGGGCGCGGCAAGTCTCTTCTCTATCGGCCATTCGCTGAAGGCGATCAGATAGAGCCCGACCAGCGTCCCGAACGGCGCGATGAACAGAAACGCCCAGCCTGGCGCAAATCCCATTCGCTTGAGAATTCGCCAGATCGGGATGATATGGGCCGCCACGAAGCCCACGATGATGACCAAATAGATTGTTATGAAGATGCCGAAGAACGAGACCATTGCGGCGGCGGTTTGAGCGTCCTGCGTCGATTCCATGCGCTAACTCCGGGCTAGGTGGACTTGGACGGCAAAATGCCGCCGCGCCGCCACCCCCTCAGCCTGGGCCGTAACAGCCAGCAGGGTGGGGCGAACGCAAGCTTAGCCTAGTATGGGAATGCTGGCGGACCTACTGCCTTTACGATGGGGTTGCGCATGACAGACGCCGCGGTTGAGGGCACTCTGGCGGCAATGACCGCCTCCGACCCCGAAGCGCAGCTGACCGCTTTCCTGGCCAAGTACTCGCCCGACATCGCTGCCCGCGCGGCGGCGGCGATCGGGGTCATGCGGGCGCGGTATCCGGGAGCGCAGGCGCTGGCGTACGACAACTACAACGCCCTGGCCGTGGGATTTGCGCCCACGGACAAGACCTCCGGCGCCGTTTTCTCCATCGCTGTCTATCCGCGCTGGGTGACCCTGTTCCTGCTGCGCGGCGCCCATCTGGATGACCCGTATAGCCTGCTGAAAGGCAAGGGCGGCCAGGTGCGCCACATCGTACTGACCGAGCTCGCGCTGCTGGACGATCCGCGCGTGACGGCGCTGATGGCCGCGGCCCTGGAGGCGGCGGGAACGCGGCTGGACGGCGACGGCGGACGGCTGATTATCAAGTCGGTGGCGGAGCGGCAGCGGCCGCGGCGGCCTTTGCCTAAAATCTAGCCGGGCCGGTTTGAAGGATCCTCTGCCGGCGAACCGGCCGCGCCTGGCCAGCGGCTGAAAGCGATGATGTAGAGGCCGATGAGAGAGCCGAAGGGAAGCAAGTAGAGCAGCGACAGCGCCGGCTCGAAGCCCAGGCGCCTGAGGATACGCCAGATGGCGACAATCGGCAGCGCGACCAAGGGGAGCAGGATGATGACAAATACAATCAGGTGAATAATTGATATGCCGCCCATGGTCAGCCTCCCCGGTTGAGCGAGACTGGCATGGAAATGCCAGATGCGCACGCCCGTCAGCCCGGGTTTGCCGCCGACGCTCCGCAACGCTACCCTGCCCCCTGTGATCCGACTCTTTGTCCAAGACCCGCTGGCCGCCGGTGCCGAGATCGCGCTGGGCGCGGAGGCCGCGCACTATCTGGTCAATGTCATGCGCCAGGCGGTGGGCGCCGAAGTCGCCCTGTTCAACGGACGCGACGGCGAATGGCGGGCCCTGATCGTCGAGGTCAAGAAGCGCGCCTGCCGGCTGCGCTGCGTCGAGCGCACGCGCCCGCAGGAAACCCCGCCCGACCTGGAACTGATCATCGCGGCGGTGAAGCGGACCCGGCTGGAGACGATCGTCGAAAAGGCCGCCGAGCTGGGCGCGCGGCGAGTACGGATTGTGCTAACGGCGCGGACCAACGCCGAGCGGGTGCGGATCGAGCGGCTGTCGGCCATCGCCGCCGAGGCTGCCGAACAGACCGGCCGGCTGGATGTGCCCGCCGTTGATGAGCCGGTGAAGCTGAAGGCGTTGCTGGACGGCTGGGATGCCTCGCGCCGCCTGCTGTTCTGCGACGAGGGCGGCGATGCGCGGTCGATGATCGAGGCGTTGGCAGGGGCCGCGCCCGGTCCGTGGGCGATCCTGATCGGGCCGGAAGGCGGCTTTGCGCCCGAGGAGCGCGAACGGCTGCGCGCCCTGCCCTACGTCGTGGCCGCGACCCTCGGCCCGCGGATCCTGCGCGCAGACACCGCGGCGATCAGCGCCATGACCTTGTGGCAGGCGGCGGCCGGCGACTGGCGCGCATGAGCGCTCCCCGGGTTCTGTTCCTGCCCGACTATGGCGCCAGGGTCGGCGGCGGCCATGTGATGCGCTGCCTGACCCTGGCCGGCGCCCTGGCGCGGCGCGGCGCGGTGTGCGGCTTTGCCGTCGCGGCGGACGGGGCGAAGGTGATCGAGACCTTCGCGCCGGGCACGCAGATCGTGTCCGATGACTGGCCGGCGCAGATCGCGGTGGTGGACGGCTATGACTACACCGCCGCGCAGGAAGCGGCCCTGGCGGCGCGCGGTCTGAAGGTCGTCGCCTTTGACGACATCCTGCGGGCCCACGATTGCGACCTGATCATCGACTCTGGCCTTGGCCGCGCAGCCACTGATTATCCCGGGCGGGCCAAGGTGCTGGCCGGCGCCCAATACTCGCCGGTGCGCCCTGAATTCGTGGCCTTGCGCGAAGCCTCGCTGGCGCGGCGGGCGGCGGGCGAGGACGGCCGGCTGATGGTCTCACTCGGCCTGACCGACGTGGGCGGTATCACGGCGCGGATTGTTCGGCTGCTTGCGGACATGCCCGGCTGGAAGGCCATGGACGTCGTGCTGGGCGGCGACGCGGCTAGCCTTGCGACTGTGCAGGCGATGGCCGCGGTCGATGCACGCATCCGGCTTCATGTCGACACCCGCGAGATGGCGGCCCTGACCGCAGCGGCCGACATCGCCATCGGCGCCGGCGGCGGCAGTCAGTGGGAGCGCAGCGTGCTCGGCTTGCCCACCCTGCTGCTGGTGCTCGCGCCGAACCAGGCGGCGACGGCGCGGCAGCTGGAGACCTTGGGCGCGGCGCTGGTGCTGGACGTCGCGCAGCCGGGGTTCGAGATTGCGTTCACCAAGGCGTTCGGGCGTTTGGCGAGCGATGCGGGTTTGCGGTCTTCAATTTCGTCCACAGCCGCGGCGATCTTCGACGGTCTCGGCGCTGACCGGGTAGCCGAGGCGGTGCTGGGGTTGGTCGAGCCCTGACGGATATCGAATAAATTCCGCTCATCCCCGCGAAAGCGGTGACCCAGTTCTGTCCAGATAACGCGAAACGAAAGATCTGGGTCACCGCTTTCGCGGAGATGAGCGGTAGAAGATAGGGCTCTGAATAACCTAGTTCACCCGCGCTATGGCCATGCCGTCATAGCCTTTCACTCCCACGGTCTGGATGGCGGTCACGGTGACCCGCGGCTCGGCGCCCATCTGGTCGAACAGGCGGCGCACGCCCTGGATGTCCGCATCGTCGCTGGCCGCGTTCAGCACCCGTCCGTCGCGAACCACATTGTCGACGATGATCAGGCCGCCGGGGCGCACGCGGTCGAGGGCGGCGGCGAAGTATTCCGGGTTCTGGTTCTTGTTGGCGTCGATGAAGGCCAGGTCGAACGGCCCTTCCAGGCTCTGCAGCGAGGTCAGGGCCGAGCCGATTACGATATCGACCTTGGCCGTAAGCCCGGCGCGAGCGATGTTCTTGCGCGCGACCTCGGCGTTGTGGGGATCGATCTCCAGGGTGGTGAGGCGCCCGCCGTCGGGCAGGGCGCGGGCCATCCAGATTGTGCTGTAGCCGCCGAGCGTTCCCACCTCGACGATCCGTCTTGCGCCGATGCTCAGCGCCAGGATGTGCAGCAATTTGCCGTAGGCGGGCGAAACCGCGATGGCCGGCAGGCCGGCCGCTTCGCTGGCGGCCAGCGCCGCCTCCAGCACCGGGTCGGCGGCGACGAGTTTATCCTCGATGTAGGCGTCGAAGGCGGTCCAGGTCTCGCGGCTCATGGGGCGGGTCCTTCGTCCGAGAAGACAGCGGCGTCCGATGTGTCCTTACGAAAGCCCAGCCACAGCGAAAAGGCTAGGTTGATCGTAACCGTGGTCGCCCACATGACAAAGGCGGCCGCGCCCGTATAGGGGCGAAACGCGGGATACCAGTTGTCCGGCGAGACCTCACGAAACATCAGGCAAAGGCCATAAACCGCGCTGGTCAACAGGGCCGCGCAGGCGGCAGGCCAGGCCTTGCGGTTCAAATAGGTCAACCGGGTGCGCCAGAGGGCGAACCAAATGAGGCCCAGCCCCATGCGGCCGTGGGAAATGAAAGGCGACAGGACGGCCAGGTCGAGGATCGTCACGATCACGACCGACAGCCAGTAAAGCCGCCTCAATTGGTCGATCAAATCGGGTCCACCATGTCCCAGGTCAGGGGCTCGCCGCGGTGCAGCTTGCGCGAAGCCTTCTGGCCCAGAACCTGCGGCGCCAGCTTGGGCGCCAGGCCCAGACCCGGACGGATCGAGCGGACATTGGCCGGCGTCAGGGCCTCGCCCTGCGCGATGTCTGCGACCACATAGAGCGAGCGGCGGAACTTGATATTGCCGACCTCGACGCCGGCGCGCTCGAAACCGGCGCGGCCCAGAGCCGACCAGGCGTCCTTGCAATCGCGCACCAGGGCCGAGAATTCCGCCGGCTCCAGCGAGAAGTCGGCGTCCGGCCCGCCGTCGGCGCGGGCCAGGGTGAAGTGCTTTTCGATCAGGCAGGCCCCCAAGGCCACCGCCGCGACCGAGGCCGCCGTGCCCATGGTGTGGTCTGACAGTCCGGCGTCGACGCCGAAATGCCCCGCCAGCATCGGCACATTGCGCACATTGGCGCTGTCCATCGGGGCGGGATAGCTGGAGGTGCAGTGCAGCAGCACCACGCCGGCCGCGCCATTGGTCAGGGCGGTGTAGACCACCTCGGCCATCTCCTGCTCATTGGCCATGCCGGTGGAGATGATCATCGGCTTTCTGCAGCGGGCCACCCGGGCGACCAGCGGCAGGTCGATGACCTCGAACGAGGCGATCTTGTAGGCCGGCGCGTTCAGGCTCTCGAGCAAATCCACCGCGGTATCGTCGAACGGGGTGGAGAACATCGGCACGCCCCGCTGAGCCGCCCGCTCGAACAGGGCCGCGTGCCATTCGTAGGGCGTGTAGGCCAGCTGGTAGAGGGCGTGCAGGCTCATCCCGTCCCACAAGCCGCCCTTGACCAGGAAGTCGGGCTCGTTGGAATCGAGGGTGATGGTGTCGGCGGTGTAGGTCTGGATCTTGATCGCATCGCAGCCGGTCGCGGCGGCGGCGTCCACAAGGTTCAGCGCCCGCTCCAGCGAGCCGTTGTGGTTGCCCGACAGCTCGCAGACGATGTAGGGCGGCTGGCCTTGCCCGATCTTGCGGCCGGCGATTTCGATCATGGGACGAGCGCCTCGCCGAGCGCGGCGACGACCCGGTCGACGTCGGCGTCGGTCATGGTGGGAAAGATCGGCAGCGACAGGGTGCGCGCGTGCCAGGCCTCGGCGCCCGGTAGACGCTCCAGGCCATAGCGGCCGGCGTAATAGGGCTGTAGGTGGACGGGGATGTAGTGCACCTGGGTGCCGATTCCGGCCTCGCGCAGCCGGTCCATCACCGCCTTGCGCTCCAGGCCCAGCGCGGCGAAATCGATCCGCACCGTATAGAGATGCAGCACCGGATCGCCGGGGCCGTGAGGACAGGTCTCCAGGAAAGGCGACAGGCCGGGCAGCGCAGAGTCATAGCGCGCGGCGATGGCGCGACGGCGGTCCGCGAACCTCTGCAGCTTGGCCAGCTGGGTCAGGCCAAGGGCGCACAGGATGTCGGGCATGCGGTAGTTAAAGCCCAGGTCGACCATGTCGTAGTGGGCCGCGTCGAACGGCGTGCGGATGATCCCGTGGCTGCGATAGAGTTTCAGCCGCTCGGCCGCGCCCACGTCATGGCAGGCGACCATGCCGCCCTCGCCGGTGGTCATGGTCTTGACCGGGTGGAAGGAATAGCAGGCCATGTCGGCGTCCTGGGCGGGCGAGCGGCCATTCAGGGTTCCGCCCAGGGCATGGCAGGAATCGGCGATGATATGGGCGCCGCGGGCCAGGCTGTGGAACGGGACGGTGTCGATCAGCCGTCCCGCCAGGTGGACCGGCAGGATGGCCTTTAAGCGACCGCGACCGGACACCTTGCCGAGCGCGTCCATCAAGGTGGCTTCCGTCATCAGGCCGGTGGCCGGATCGACGTCGGCAAACAGCACCTCGGCCCCGCAGTAGCGCGCCGCGTTGGCGGTGGCGACAAAGGTGATGGCGGGCACGATGCAGACATCGCCGGGCGCCGCGCCAATCGCCATCATGGTCAGGTGCAGGGCCGCCGTTCCGCTGTTGCAGGCCACGGCGCGCGAGACGCCCACCGACTCGGCGAAAGCGGCTTCGAATTCCTCGACCCGCGGGCCGGTGGTCAGATAGTCGGACCGCAAGGCCTCGGCCACGGCGGCGATGTCGTCGTCCTCAATGACCTGGCGGCCGTAGGGGAGAAAGGCGGGCGTCATGCCGACCCCAAACGTTCGCCATCCTCGCGCTTGTCGCGAGGAACCATAGTCCCGACCGGCTGGCGGAAAAACTCACCTGGCTGGACGTATGGGTCCTCGCGACAAGCGCGAGGATGACGAACTGTGGGGAAAGCTGACGGATGGAATGGCCTCGGGTTCACCTAGGCCTCCAACATCGCCTTCAGGCCGTCTGCATCCAGCCACTCGTCATTGACGTCGCTGGAATAGAGAAAGCCGTCGGCCACGGTCTTGCCTGCGTCCTTGGCGAACGAGGTGCGGGCGTATTCGGCGAAGGCCGGCTCGATGACGAAGCGGTCGCCCAGGTCCACGGTGTTCCGCGCATCGTCCGGCGAGATCATGATCTCATGCAGCTTTTCGCCCGGGCGGATGCCGATGATCTCCATGGTCGCGCCGGGCGCCATGGCGGCCAGCAGGTCGGGCATGCGCATGGACGGGATCTTGGGCACGAACACCTCGCCGCCGCGCATCATCTCCAGGCTGGAAAGCACGAACTCGACGCCCTGGTTGAGGGTGATCCAGAAGCGGGTCATGCGATCGTCGGTGATCGGAAACTCGGTGACGCCCTTGTCGATCAGTTTGCGGAATAGCGGCACGACCGAGCCGCGCGATCCCACAACATTGCCGTAGCGGACCACGGAAAACCGCGTGCCGATGTCGCCGGCCAGATTGTTGGCGGCCACAAAAGTCTTGTCCGAGGCCAGCTTTGTCGCGCCATAGAGGTTGATCGGGTTGCAGGCCTTGTCGGTGGAAAGGGCGATCACCCGCCCGACGCGGTTGGCGAGGCTCGCCCACACCACGTTTTCGGCGCCCATGATGTTGGTGTGGATGTATTCGCTCGGATTGTATTCGGCGGCGGGCACCTGTTTCAGCGCCGCGGCGTGGACGACGACATCTACGCCGCGCAGGGCAAGCGTCAGCCGCTCGCGGTCGCGCACATCGCCGATAAAAAACCGCATGGGGGCGAGCGTCTCGGCGTCGAACGCCTCGGCCAGGGCGGCCTGCATATCGCTCTGCTTCAGTTCGTCGCGGGAATAGACGATCAGTTTTTTCGGCTTGGCGTAGCGCAGGGCCTGGCCGATCAGCCGCCGGCCGAACGAGCCCGTGCCGCCGGTGACCAGCACGACCTTGCCGTCGAGGATGGGGGTCTTGGCGGCGAACCGGCGGATCGCTTGGTCGGTCATGACGGCTCTTCCCAGGCGAATCAGCCCTGGGCCAGCCTAGAGCACGAACCGCCGCGATGGAATCGCCCCACGGGTGCGCGCCTTGTCGCGGGGCGAGACTGAATAGACACTTAGACCTGTTGGGGTGTCGATCCTTCGAATCCTTCTCCCCTTGTGGGAGAAGGTGTCATGCGAAGCATGATGGTAGCGTTGCCCTTTTGCTCCCCGGCGTTCCGGTTCGTCTGAAGTCCGCAAAGCCAAAGCCTCTCAAGGAAACGGGTCATACGCTTGCCGCACGCTTGCGGCGTAGACGGGCCGCGCTCGGGTTAACGCAGCCCCAAGCGGCAGCGCGGCTCGGGGTGATAGAGACCACCGTTTGGAATTGGGAGAACAGCGTCACCGCCCCTCCCGAGGTCTGCTTTCCGGCAATCATTGCGTTCCTTGGATACGAGCCCTGGCCGAACGCGGCAACCCTTGCAGAGCGGTTGCGAGCCGAACGCTTGCGCCGGGGTCTCAGTCAAAAAGCCGCTGCGCTTTCGGTTGGCGTGGACCCTGCGGGCTGGCGCGGGTGGGAACGCGGCGCGAGGCTGAATGCCAGCACCCGCGTCAAGGTCGATGAGTTTCTAGGCGATCAGTGAGGGCGCTGGGCGGTCGGCGCGCGCGATATTTGGCGCATCATGTAAAACATCCGCGATCCCGCCAGAAGCCAGAACACGGCAAGAATGATTGACCAGACACTGCGATGCTTCGCTACTGCGTCGTAACCGTCGAGGAGCCCGAGGACGAAAAATAGATAGAGCGAGAAGAAGAATGGGACCGCCGAGGCAAACGCGAAGGTGAGGCCGATCCATTTTTGCTTCGGCGGATTGAAGATTACCCCGACATAGCCTGCCACCAGAACGATAGAAGCGACCGCCCACCCTAGGACGAGGTACGCGCGGCCGGGATGGTCGTTCACGCCGTGATTTCTAAAAATCAAAATCAATCCGTAAATAATCGCAGCCCAAGCCGCGAGCGTCGCACCTCCGGTTAGGTCCACCTGCCTCATTACAGACGATTGTTCGGCCATCCCCACCTCGGCTTTCCGGCACTATGGTGTGCGGAAAGCCGTCACGCAACCGAGGGGCAGGTGAGCCCCTCAAGGCGAAGCAGTGGGGTCATTGCTGACCCCCGTCTTCCTCGGCGCGCTCCGCGATGGTGCGCATGACAATCCGCCCGGTGAGCGGAACCGCGTCACAACTGATCGAAAAGCCCAGACCGTCTTTGTTCGGCCAAGCCGCCCCGATGGGCGTCCAGATGCCATCCCGGCCGTCGCCCTGAACGCGATAGAGCCGGTGCGTGGGTTTGCGACCGGGCAGATGTAATTGTTGTTGGTCCATGATGGTTCTCCCAAGTTGGCCGCGGACCATTCCGCGGCTTCATGGGGAGCCGATGGAGTAGGCAGGAGCAGGCGGTCAGACCCCGCGCGAAGCGCGCCCGACAGGGGCAAGCTGCACGGAGCCGAAGGCGGAGGAAGCGCAGCGGGTTGACCGGCGGCGGGCCTGCTCCACGACACTCACCAATCGAAGCCGTGAGTGGTCCGAATCCCCCCGGGGAGAGCAGCAACGACCGATCTCGCCAAAGCTGCAAGGACGTGATCCACGAGCTTAGGGCGTTTGTCGACGAGAGAACACGGCTCTATGAGGCCATCATTCCGTCAACTGGAATGGAAGACCTGCCGTGGCGATTCCCAAATCTGTTGCTGGTTCTGACCCCGTCGATGAACATGTGGGCCGGCGCATCCGCATGTGCCGAAAGATGCAAGGTATGTCGCAGGAAGCCCTGGCCAAGCACCTTGGGCTCACCTTTCAGCAAATCCAGAAATATGAGCGCGGGGCAAATCGCGTAAGCGCCTCTAAGCTTTTCCACATGGCGGAGGCTCTCTACACCCCGATCAGCTACTTTTTTGAAGGCCTTCCAAATCCCGCAAGAGGAACCCAGGCTTTCGATCCAAACATCGTCGTTCATGAAAGAATGTTGTCGCTTTCCGGCGGACAGGAACTGGCCGAAGCGTTCATCGCCTTGAAGCCGGAAATGCGGCGTCGAATTGTCCTGCTGGCTCGCGATATCGCTGATCAAGGGACCGACGACGCGCCTTCAAAATAGGTGGGTCAAAGTTGCTTTGATCGGCTCCCCAATTGGTGATTTCCATCATCACATGCCCGAGCCGCGCTGGAGGCTTGGCGCAGATACTATAACGAGGATCGGCCCCATGGGGCCATCGGCAACAAGCCGCCGATCGCGTTGATGAATCCCGACGGCGCAATCAGCCCGCCGTCGTGAACAGGGCCGGAAACTCTACCTTCCGGCGGTCCAAAGATGGGTGTCAGATCACACCGGGCCGGACTCTAATTATTTCTGGAGGAGTTTCAGGGGGTCACGTCATATGCGACGAACTTAAATATCAAAACTATCGACAACGAATAGCATCTATGTAAATAGAAGAATCACCGTCAATAATTTCGATTAATTTATCAGATTCGTTAATATATATTTTAAATGTAACCATTCCCCCAGTTTCACGATTAGTCAATTGAGCCACCGCGCCAACGGAAATGTACCAATCATTCACGTTCCCTGCCTTCATTGGCCTAAATCTAAGCTGCATGGACCCCGGGTATATTTCTTTGAGATTTTTCGGAGCGAAACAAGTTTCACGTCCCGAATACGATACGCTAATTTTGTCAATCGTTATTTCACTCTTATCTCTGCCAGCGTAATATATGCCGACCCTTACTCCAGTTTTTCCAAACTGCGTTTCACTCACGCTCGGAGATATAAAATTCAATCCGGAATCTGATACCATTGCGCTTGGCGCTACGTGTTCTGTTGTAGCGATTTGTGCGCGCGCGTCGATAGGCCCAAATAATAACAACCCCACTAGATACACCACGGGAGCAATTCTTAAAATGGCTTGCATCCCTTAGAATCCCTTTCTCTCTTGAAATCAGAGCCAACAAATGCGTGCGGCTCAAGGCTATCCGTGGGAAAGTTTTTGCTAAAAATGTAACTAGTAAAATTAGGGTTTGCTGGAATACCAACTTTGGGATCAGAATTTCCATATGTATACTGGCGCATGATGTCGCTGTCTCCAGGGATGCATGGTCTGTCGACCCTGCAGGACGACGCTTGCACATTGGGATTGACTAAAAACTGTAGGTGATCATGTATCCACCCTACCGCTGTCATGCCGCCATAGGTATATAATTGTGAACGATTTGGATCTCCATTAGTAACAAGCGGGCCAACCACATATTTACCCGCCGCATCTTGGAAAATTAGCGCGTCAATCTCGCCCTTATTTACATCTGGACTACTGTTAAACAAAGTTAACGCCTCTCGCATTGCGTCATTTATGCAATTGTATGAATTTTTCGAAATGTTTGTCAGCTGTCTTTGGGGCGCTAGTGGCGGCATAGATGCGCCGCTACTTACATAGGTCCCATAGCAATATTCGTGACAATACCGACTATCGGGATTGCCAAGATTTGTGGACCCATCACCATGATCGCTACATTGCAGGGCAACCTGGGCCTTATAATTCGATCCTGTATCGTTTTCGAAATCAAAATCCGAATTGTCTTGAATGCCGTCACAGCCATAAATGCTG
>CAZJBC010000041.1:0-13995 GCA_964543805.1 uncultured Brevundimonas sp. | reverse complement strand
CCGCAAGGTCCCTTTGACCTGTCTCAATGCGGAGGGGTCCGTCGCCCGCCAGTCTTGCCCATGTTCCGGCAAGGAGTGGACGATGAAACGGATTGTGGCGCAGACCTTCATGGACGTGGCCTTCCTGGCCGCCATCCTGCTACTCATGGCGATCGCGCTGTGCGCCCGGGCGTATGGGGCCGAGACGGCTTCGACGCCCGCCGACGTCGATGCAGGCCGGGCGATTGTCGCGGCTCACTGCGCGGGATGTCACGCAACGGGCAAGCAGGGCGACAGCCCCAACGGTGCTGCGCCGCCGTTTCGCACCTTGTCGGCGCGCTATCCCGGTCCGGCTCTGGCCGAGGCCTTCAACAACGGTCTGATCGAACGGCATCCGGGCATGCCGACCTTCCGCTTCACCCACGAAGAAACCACGCAGATTCTCGACTACCTGCTGTCCATCCAGGACGTGCGGGGCGTTTAGAGGCGGTTCAGCGAAGGCGGCGCCACCATGGATGAGTTTCCGCCACGAGGCCGCGGCGTGGGCCTTGTCGCCATGGCCTGCCTGCTCGGCCTTTCAGCCTGCGCCAGCACCGGCGCGACGCCCTCATCGAGTCAGGCCTCAAATCCGGTCGGAACCGCCGTCCAACAGCCGTTCCAGGATCTCAATCTGGTCAGGACGGACATACCGCCGGTCCTTCAAGCCGCGGACGCATCGCCCTATGAACGCGCCAGCCTGGCCGACTGCAAGGTTGTGACCGCCCAGATCGCCGAGCTGGACGCCCAACTCGGCCCCGATGTGGACGACAAGACCGCCGCTGGCGGACAGGCCAATTCGGGGATCGTCTCCGACCTTATTCAGAGCGCCATAGGTCTGCCGTTCCGCGGGATCATTCGGCAGGTCACTGGCGCCGAACAGCGAGCGCAAGCCTGGCGCCATGCGGTTTTGGCCGGCATGACCCGGCGGGCCTATCTCAAGGGCGTGTCGGCCGAGCGAGGATGTTCGCAGAGCAAGGCCTGAACTCCGAAGGCATAGGCCGGCCTGGCCCGCCCACTCTCGTTCAGCAGCCGTTGATCAAAATCAGCGCCAAAAGGGCTTGATCGTCTCCAGGTCGTCGAAAGCCCGTCCTGCGGCGCGACGAATGGCGCGGATTTCGCTTTGGCGACCGCCGACAATCAGGCCCGCGGCGAAGGCCAGTTCGGCCGGTTGCTCCTTGACCAGACCGGCGGCAAGGCGGTCTGCGACGGCTATGTCGTTGAGTTGACCAAGTTGATCCTGAAAGGACTGCAGGGCGCGCAGAAACTTGCGGCGTTTGTCTCGCTCTCGTTCGCTAAAACAGTCCGAGAAGAATTCGGCCACATAGCGCAGCTTCTTGGCGCGAATTCGAAGCTCATGCCTGCCTTCCTCATCCAGCGAGGCGAGCGCGCGGCCGCGTTTGACCACCCGGTGGCGAAGTCGGTCCAGCTGCGCGGCGGCGAACCGGCACACGGGTTGTTCGCGAAGCGCCTTGCGAGACGACTCGGCGTCCTGGCCCCAGGCGCCGATCTCGAGCCACGCCGCAGCCTTGAGCAGTAAATGGGCGTATCGGGGCGATTCAACCGTGGCCAGCACATGTTCATAGGCGTCCGTCTGAGCGGTCAGCAGGCGCGCCCCGAACTTGGCGCAGGCGGCGCGGTCCTCGCTGGCGACCTGAGCTGTCTGGAACGCGTCGCGGATGAAGATGTCCAGGTCGCGCGCCTCGTCCAGCTGCTTGGCCAGCCATTTGGTCTCGGCCCTGATTTCCT
Source organism: uncultured Brevundimonas sp. (assembly GCA_964543805.1). Lineage (GTDB taxonomy): Bacteria > Pseudomonadota > Alphaproteobacteria > Caulobacterales > Caulobacteraceae > UBA5005. The sequence goes on along the minus strand of CAZJBC010000041.1, from coordinate 12,231 downwards.
CCAGTCCGTCATCGGCGGCCAGGCTTCGAAAGGCCGTGAGCGCCGCGCGAAAGCGGCGAAGGCCGATCCGCGTCTGGTGCAGGGCTTCCATGCTTCTGCGCGTGCGCAGAATCTCGGCGTTGGCCGACACCTGGGCCAGACAAGCCCAACCGATCTTGCGCAAAGCCGCTTCGGCGCTGTCGGCGGCGCCGACGCCGCCTGCGTCGGCCTTGCGCGAGTTGCGGCCCTCGCCGCTGGCCAGGCGATAACCGCGCTCGGCCTTGCTGTCGAAGGACAGTCGCAAGGACGCACAGTCGCTCAGGGCGCGGGCCAGTTCGAACAGGGCGGCGGGATCGCCTTCCTTGAGCTCGAGCTCCAGTTCATGCACCGGTTCGCGCCGCTGGCCGGCGGTGATCTCTCCGTGGTCAAGACTGACCTCGATGACATTCGGCCCGTCCACCCACAGGCGGCGGGTGCGCTCGACGATGGTGGCGAACACCGGCGCCAGGGCCTCGCCGCTGAGCAGGTCGGCGACCGGGGTGTCGGCCAGCAGGGATGTCTCAGGTTGCTCTCCGGCGACCTGCGCTTCCCACTCGCCCCGTTTGATCGGGCTGCCGGATCTTTGCCGTTTAAGGGTTTGCAGATACCCGCCCCGCGTCTTGCGCACACGAAGGCCAAAGCCGGCATCCTTCAACTCGGCGCCGGGCGTATCGAAATAGGTCGACAGCAACTGGCTCGTTTCGGCTGGCGTTGCGAATACAGGATGCTCGCCGCGCTTTACGAGCGCGGCGCCGGTCAGTTCGAACTTGAGCTCGGTTTCGGGCGCTTCCATGGTCAATCCGCAGGAACCCTATACGGGTAACCCGGGTATTCGAGGCCCGTCAAGCCGAAGCGAATCACCCGCTGTTCGTCGACGCGATCCTGTACGGCTCGCCAGCGGAAATTCGGGCGGCTAGACTGTGGTTGCCCATCGCGCGGAGATGTCCATGCTGCTCGTCATCGTTCTTATTTTCGTCCTGCTGGTTGCGGGACTCCTGGCCTTTGCCGCGACCAAGCCGGACAACTTCCGCATCGAGCGGACCGCACAGATCGCCGCGCCGCCGGAAAAGGTGTTCGGCTATCTGAACGACTTCCATCGCTGGGCCGAATGGTCGCCCTGGGAAAACATCGATGCAGACCTGAAGCGCGCCTATAGCGGCCCGTCGGCCGGCAAGGGCGCGATCTATGAATGGGAAGGCCAGAAGACCGGCATGGGCCGCATGGAGATCCTGGAGTCGGACCTGGCAAGCCGGTTGCTGATCCAGCTGGACTTCATCAAGCCGATGCAAGCGCGCAATACGACCGACTTCACCCTGCAGGCGGCTAACGACGGGACGAGGGTCAGCTGGGCGATGTTTGGCCCCAGCGCCTATACGCACAAGCTGATGACCATTTTTTTCAACATGGACAAGGTGGTGGGCGGCGACTTCGCCAAGGGCCTGACTAGCCTGAAGGCGCTGGCTGAAAGCTAGCCGCTCACCAGCGACAGGATGTTGCCGTCCGGGTCCTTGAGCCAGGCGACTTTCATGTCGCGGCCCACATAGAGATCGCCCTCGGGTCGCAGGCCTTCGAGGTTGGCGTAGTGCTCGAAGCGAACCCCCTTGGCAGTCAGGTCACTGACCACCTGGTCGATATCGTTGACCGCCCAGGTCGCCGCCGTGGCCTTGTTGCCGCCTGCGTATTCGCTTTCGTAGACGAAGACCTTCGATTCACCGCTGCGATAGGTGATCACGCCCGGGCGTTCTTCCTCGACCGTGAGACCCAGTTTGTCGCTGTAGAAGTCACGAGCCCGGTCCAGCTTTTTCACTGGAATGGTCGCGACGGCGGAATTGTCGGACAACATGGCGCTTCCCTCGGGCGGATGTGAAACACTCAAACCCGCCGGGCCGCGATGGGGTTCCCGACTCTAGGGTTTGGCCAGCTGCCAGCTCTCGACTGATCCGCCCTTGGGTGGCTGGCCGGCCACGTCGCGAACGAAATAGTAGAGGGGCTTGTCCTTGTAGGCCCACTGGCGCTTGCCATCCTCGCGCATGACGATGGTCCAGTCGCCGGAGGCCTGGGCGTTCGCGGGCGCTTCCAGGGGCGGCCAGCTGCGGGCGCACTGGCCGACGCAGTGGCTCATGCTCTTCATGGTGTCGTTGTCGTAGGTGTAGAGCGCCTTGCCGGCCGCATCTGTCAGTGCGCCGCCCGTCACCTTGACGTTGGCGGGCAGGTTCGACTGGGCCTGGGCCATGCCGGCGGCGGACAGGGCCAGGGCGACGGCGGCGGCGGTGAAGAACAGCTTGCGCATGGATCGTCTTTCCGAAACTCGTCCCTGAAACCTAGGTAAACCCGCGCGGGACCAAGTCCAACAAAAAATCCGGGACAACGCCTCAGGCGAAGGTTCCGAAAACGGCTCCGATCCCGGCCGTCACCGCCAGGGCCATGGCGCCCCAGAACACCACCCGCACGACCGGCTTCAGCATGGCCGCGCCGCCTGTCTTGGCGCCGACCGCGCCGAGGGCGGCCAGGAAGATCAGGGTGGCGAGCGACACCGTCGCGACCATCCGGCCTGGCGGGCAAAGGACAACGACGATCAGTGGCAGGATCGCGCCGACGGAAAAAGTTGCCGCCGACGTCATGGCGGCCTGAACCGGGCGGGCGGTGCTGATCTCGGATATGCCCAGCTCGTCGCGGGCGTGGGCGCCCAGCGCGTCCCTGGCCATCAGTTGTTCCGCGACCTGCCTGGCCAGCTTCGCGTCAAGACCACGCCCGACGTAGATGCCGGTCAGTTCCTTCAGCTCGGCTTCAGGTTCGCTGTCAAGTTCACGGCGCTCGCGGGCCAGATCGGCCTTTTCGGTGTCGGACTGCGAGCTGACCGAGACATACTCCCCCGCCGCCATGGACATGGCCCCGGCCACCAGACCCGCGACGCCGGCGACCAGAATCGCCTGCCTTCCGGTTCCGGCCGCGGCGACGCCGACGATCAGGCTGGCGGTGGAGACAAGGCCGTCATTGGCGCCCAGAACACCTGCCCGCATCCAGCCAATGCGGCCGACCTGATGATGTTCGCTGTGTCTGCGCAAGGAAAAGTCTCCCGATTTCGTCTCCACCTTAGGGCATTTTCGGCCGGCTGAATTGCGCTTCATCAAAGGCAGGCGGGTCAGGGTTTGAGCGTGAAGACGAAATCCCCTTCGGTGACGTGGGTGTCGACCGAGACCGCCCGCCATTCAACTTTGTATACGCCGGGCGTGAGTTTGGCGGTGATCGGTGAGACAAGGATGTTGGCGGCCCTGGGCGCCGTCTTCGCTGAGCCAAGCCCCACCGCCGCGCCATGGGCGTCGTGCATGGTGATGCGCGACAAGGCCGGCTCGACCGCCTCGCTGAATTCGAGGCGGATTTCCGCCGGGGCAGTGCTGACGAGGCTGCCGACGCGGGGTGTCGCCCTTTGCAGCAAGGCGTGCGCCAGGACCGGGGAGGCGAGCAGGCAAAGCACGCCCGCCAGAACGATCACCCGCTTCATTGTCCGGCTCCGAACAGCGGTTTGCCGAGGGATTTCGGGAAGATGTCGTCGAGGAAGAAGTGCGCCTGCACGGCCCAGCCCACGCCGCGTCCGCTGTCACCGTTCATGGGAACGATCGCCTCGCCGCCAAGCTGCACGCGCCGTCCGGTCCACAGCACCCCTGGATTGACCGAGCCGGTCAGGCCCTCGCCCCCGGCGTTGTGGACGGGCCGCTCAAAGGCGACCTCGACCAGCGGCGTCAGCTGATTGACCCATCCCGGCCAGCCATGATCGCGGACGTGGGCGTTGAGGTAGGGCAGGCTGTATTCGAAAGCCAGGCCCCCAGTGATGGACGAGGGGTTGAGGCCGCCGGCCTTGTCGCGGCCGCTGGTCGGCATGGCATAGCCGATCAGACCGGTGACCGCGAAAGGTTTGACCCAGTCTTGGGCCGCGCCGCCAAACCCCTTGCCGAAATAGAACGTCGGCGTGACCACGGTGGTGTCCTCCGCACCGACCCGCCGCGAGCCGGTGCCGCCCCACTCCGCGCTCAGACCCGCCGACAGGATGGTCTCACTGGGCGCGTCGGTGAGGAACTGCCACTTCAGGGTTGTTCCGATGTTCTGGAACCCCGTCTGCGTCGGCGCGCCACTGGAATCGCGAGTCCAGGCGCTTTCAATCGACAGGCCGAAGGTGGGGGTAAAACGTTTTGACCACTCTCCGGCAAACTCGGCTTCGCCGTCCTGCGAGGAGACCGTCGGCAGGGACAGCTCGTCGGCGACGGCGGGATCGTCAGTGGCGATGGTGGCGGGGAAGAAGCGGTTGCCGGCCAGGCCGTGGGCGAGGGCGGGAAGAGGAGCCGCCAGCAGAGTAGCAAGGGCGGCGGACAGGATGAGGACGCGCGGATGCGCGACAGTGACTCTTGGTGACATGGATGAATTCCTGAAAGGTCTTTGGGCGCGCGCAGCCGCGGAGGCCGCGAACGGGCGGATCAGACGTTCAGGACAGAGGGCGGCGCCCGGCTGGGCGGCCTGGGCGGCGCGCGGGCGGCGTAGGGGCTGAGGGCGACGGCCAAAGGCTCGACCGCCAAATAGGCGGCGTAACGGACCGGTTCGGTGACGCGGACGACATTTGGCAGGGCGGCGAGGGCGGGCGCCATGCACTGGTCGCAGTGCGGGCAGTGCGCCGGCGCCGGCTGGTTGTGGTCTCGATTGACGATCAGGGTTTGCAGGCCGTGGGCCGTGCAGACCGAAATCGCCTGGCCAGATTCCGGTGCTGCCATGGCGGCCGGCGCGCTGACCGCCTGGACGAGCATCGCCAGCACAGCGACGAGCGCCAGGAACCCGCGTCTGATCTTATGGCGGTATCGGATCATGATCCGCCAGCTACGCCGACGCTCCGGCTCGCGCAAGAGCTAGCTGACGGCCCGCGCCTGGCTGGCCCAGTAGGGCTCGCGCAGAATTCGCTTGAGGATTTTACCGCTGGGATTGCGCGGCAGGGCGTCGACGAAATCCACCGACTTGGGACATTTGAAGTGGGCCAGACGCTGGCGGGTCCAGGCGATGATCTCGGCCGGATCGGCGTCCGCGCCGGGCTTCTTCACGATGCAGGCCTTGACCGCCTCGCCCCATTTGGCGTCGGGCACGCCGATGATGGCGACATCCGCCACGTGGGGATGGCTCATCAGCACGTTCTCGATCTCGGCCGGATAGATGTTCTCGCCGCCGGAGATGACCATGTCCTTGATGCGGTCGTTGATGAACAGATAGCCGCCCTTGATGTAGCCGCCGTCGCCGGTGCGGAACCAGCCGCCGCCTTCGCGGCCCTCGGGGAAGACCGCCGCGGTGGCTTCCGGGTTGCGCCAGTATTCCAGGAAGTTGCGCTCGGACTTGCTCCACACCTCGCCGGTCTCGCCCTCGCCCAGATCCTTGAGCGTGGCCGGATCGACAATGCGGATTTCCGTATCGGACAGCGGAGTTCCGGCCGAGCGCAGCATCTCGCCGCCCTTGCGGTGGTCTTCGGGCGACAGGAGGGTCACCGAACCGGTGGTCTCGGTCAGGCCATAGGCCTGCACGAAGTCGCAGTCGAAGACGCGGATGGCGTTGGACAGCACGCGCTCGCTGATCGGCGATCCGCCATAGGAGACCAGGCGCAGAGTGGAAAAATCGCCAGTCGCGGCGGCGGGAGAATCCAGCAGGAACATGATCATGCCCGGCACCAGGAAGGTGTGGGTGATGCCGTGGCGCCCGATGCTGTCGATGAATCCGGCGGGATCGAAGTCGGGATAGGTGTTGTTGGGCCCGCCCGCGACAAGGGTCGTCAGCATCACGGCCATCCCGGCGATATGGAAGGTCGGCAGGGGATTGCCCAGCACGCCGTTCTCGTCGAAGCCCCAGGACTGCGCCACCACCTCACAGGATTTGACCAGGCCCTTGTGGCTGAGCACGATGCCTTTGGGCAGACCGGTCGTGCCCGAGGAATAGAGCTGAACGGCCGCATCGTCGGGCTGGGCGTCAACGGGCGTGAAATGCTCGGAAAAGCCGGCGGACCAGGCGTCCAGACTGGGCAGGCCCAGGGTGTTGGCGCCGGTGGCGATCAGGGTCTCGATCATGCCCTCGACGGCCTTGCCGCCGCCCAGCAGGGTTTCGATGAAGGGCCCATCGGCCATCAGGATCTTGGCCTGGCCGTGGTTGATGATCTGCTGAATTTCCGGCGGCGCCAGGCGATAGTTGATCGGCATGCAGACCGCGCCGATCTTGCAGGCGGCGATGGTCAGCAGCAGGCATTCGGGGTGGTGCTTGGTCAGGCAGGCGACGCGGTCGCCGGGCCCCGCGCCGGCGGCCTTCAGCGCGCCGGCGATGCGGTTCGAGATCTCATCGAAGTCGGAAAAGGTGATGACCTTTTCGCCCGCCCGGATCGCCACCGCGTTCGGCCGGGTGCGAACCTGGCGGTTCAGGGCGTCGATCAGTGTACGGTCGTTCATCTATTTGTCCTCTGCCTGCGCAAGCGTTAAGCCAAACCGCGCGGCGCAATTCAAGAGAGCGGGCAAAACAGAAATGTTACAGTCACTTGCCGGCGGGCAAAGCCCGGTCGATTTTGACCATCGCTATCAGGGCCCGAACTACACGGATGGCTGCCGCGCCTGGCGGCAAACCCTGCGCCGCTTTGTCGAAGCCGAGATGGCGCCGTTCGTTGAGGCCTGGGAGGATGCCGGCGAATTTCCACGCGACCTTTACCGCAAGGCGGCGGCGATCGGCCTGCTGGGCCTGGGCTATCCGGCGGAATATGGCGGAATTCCCGAGGGCGACCTGTTCTATTCCATCGTCACCTCCGAGGAACTGGCGCGGCTGGGCGCGGGCGGGGTAGGGGCCAGCCTGATGGTCCATTCCATCGGCCTGCCGCCGGTTCTGGCCATCGGCTCCGACGAGATGAAAGCCCGCATCGCGCCACAGGTGCTGGCCGGCGAGAAGATCCACGCGCTGGCCATCACCGAGCCCTCCGGCGGCTCGGACGTCGCCAATCTGCTGACCCGGGCAGTGCGCGAGGGTGATGAGTACGTCGTCAACGGCTCCAAGATGTTCATCACTGGCGGCATGCGCGCCGACTATTACACCGTCGCCGTGCGCACCGGCGGCGAGGGGGCGGGAGGCGTCTCGCTGCTGCTGATCGAACGCGACCGGCCGGGGTTCACGCGCACCGCGCTGAAGAAACAGGGCTGGCTGAGCTCGGACACCGCCGCGCTCTATTTCGACGATGTGCGCGTGCCGGCCGAAAACCTGATCGGCGCGGAGAACCAGGGGTTTGCCGGCATCATGCGCAACTTCAACCGCGAGCGGATCGGCATGTCGGCAGGCGCCAACGCCGCTGCCCGCGTCTGTTTCGAAGACGCCCTGGCCTGGGCGCGCGAGCGCAGGACCTTCGGCAAGCGGCTGGCCGACCACCAGGTGATCCGCCACAAGTTCGCGGAAATGGCCCGCCAGATCGCCGCGACCCAGGCCTGGCTGGAACAGTGCGCGGTGCGGATCATGGCCGGCGAGACCCCCGTCGCCGACCTTTCCCTGCTGAAGGTGCAAGCCACTCTGACCATGGAGTTCTGCGCCCGGGAGGCGATGCAGATCCTGGGCGGGTCCGGCTATATGCGCGGCGGCCGGGTCGAGCGCATCTACCGAGAAGTCCGCGTCAACGCCATCGGCGGCGGCTCAGAAGAAATCATGCGCGACCTGGCGGCGCGGCAGCTGGGGATATAGCCGCCGGACCTATTTGCAGGTGTGGCCGTTCATCCTCGATACGCCCGTCGCCGGCTGAGGATCATCGTGACGGGTGTTGACGCCGCCTTGGCGGTTGATCTGCTGGGTCGAAGGCCAGGGCACGCTGTCGGCCTCGGTCCGGCAGGCGCCGATCTGGATGGCGGGATTATCCGGGTCGGCGAAGAAGATAGGCCAGGTGGTGTCGGGCGCCAGGGTCCACAGGCTGCCGTGGCCCGCGCTGCACTCGTTGGTGTTGGCGCACCACGACACTGAAATGGGATAGCCGCAGGTGTTACGCATCTGGAAATGGCCTTCCGTTCCCCACTCAGGTCCGGGCAGGCCGCCCGAGACCTTCACGCAGGCGGTGGCGTCGTTCTGGGTGTGATGCAGGCGGTGTTTTCGCAGGTCCGAGTCATCGTCAAAGGCCTTGCGAGCCTGCTCCACGCGATCGCGATAGGCTGGTGAGATGGCTTGGGCAGCTGGGGCCTTGGCCTGGGCGAGTTCGGTCGGTGTCATGCCAAGCACATGGTCGGCGCCAAGCTGGGCCAGGACGTATTCGGCAGATGTTTTGGATGGCGACGAAGGCGACAGGCGAGCTGGCTGCGGAGATGCGGTCGAGGTGGATGACGAGGTTGATGACGGCGGCGGCGGGGAGCTGGATGTGGAATTCCCGGAGCCAGCGGACGAGCCGGAACTACCCTGGGCGCCCTGACCGCCGATGCCTGGCGTGGACGAGCCTTGGGCGTTGGGGCCCGCGGATCCTGTGGCTTGTTGATGGCGATAGCAAGCGATCAGGCGATCACGCGGCCCGTTCGGCACGACGTCTATATCGGCTATTTCGGGGACCTCAACTTTCCGTTGCTCCGCAGATGTGCCATACGTAACGTCGAGTTTTTCTCGATTAATAACAACCCAGTATATCATTACAAATGGGTGAGGTGGATAATCATATCCAAAGGCATTAATCCCCCGTTGATGTATTCTTCGAATAGTCTCTGGGTCTGTTACAAATTCATCAATTTGATTTTTGCAAACAGTCAAATCATTTCTAAAGATATCGATGGGAAAGGCCCTGGCTGTTCTTGTCATGACGGCCTCGCTGTATACCAGATCGACATAGTCCTGAATGGTCGGGACATAACCTGCAGGCGGATTATACACATTGTTTTGAGCGAGCGCCGGTCGCGCAACAACGCCGGTGAGCGCCAGGGCCAAGAGGGCCAGCACAGTAAAACCACAGCAGAGCGACGATCTGCGCGGCCGAGCAATGGCATTCGTGCGTGACATGATCCCCTCCCTGAACGACAGCTTGACTATGGCGGCCAATTTTTGACTATCAACGAACGGAGGCGTTGAAAATGGTGAAGCAACCTCGGCCGGCGGCAATTCTGGCGTTGGGGCTTTGCCTGGCCCTGGCCGCCCTTTCGCAAGCGCCGGCCGCCGCCCAGACCGCCCATAAGGCGCCCGCGACGAAAGCTTCGCCAGTTAGGGCGCCTGCGGCGAAATCCACCCCAAGCTCCACGCCCGCTTCAAACCAGCCGCCCTCCGAGCCGTCGCCCCCGCCGCCGCCCCCAACTCCTGAAGAAATCGGGGAGCGTGCGGCTGATTTATTGCTGGTCTGCGGGTCCGAGGCGCGCGCGGTCGCGAGCGATGAGGAAATCGGCAGTCCCTATAATCAAACCGTCGTCGCCATGACGACTTCGACCGGAACCTTTACGCCGATGCGTGAAGACCTGATCCGGGCGCGAGAGAAGGGGGAGGATCAACTGATTGACTTGGCAGTTTGGGTGGCGAACCAGGACAAAGCAGAAAAGCTCGCGGGCAACGCACCCATCGAACAGACCGGGTATTTCGGCACGCCTCCGCGCGCAGCTTTGGGCCATTGCATGGCATCACGGCGGCTCGACCAGATCGCCGGCGCGCGGCTGCAAGCCCTTCCCCCGACACTGCCCCGCGCCGCCAACGCCTATTTAACCGATGCCACCCAGCGGGGGCAGCCCGCTGACTGTGTGCGGTTTGAAGACCCCACGAAAAATAACCCGGCCGTTGTGAACGGTTGCCCGGCCAGTGTGATGATTTACTTCTGCTTCCTGACGACGACCTGCCAGGTCGGGCACCTTGACGCTCTTGACCTGATCGCCGGGCAGTCCTTCTATTTCAACCCCTCCAGTCCCATTCCCCCCGGTTCAGGTATGCATCTGATGACCTGTTGGGCCAATCAGACCTTGAGATTTACCAGCACATCGCCGTTTCAGGCTCAGTGCCTTCCGGCGCCATAACCTTTGCCAAACATACGACCTATCCCTACTGGGATGGCTTATGAACCACCGCCTTTGCGTGGCCCCGATGATGGACTGGACCGACCGGCATTGCCGGGCGTTCCACCGTGTCCTGACCAGGCGGGCGCTGCTCTATACCGAGATGGTGACGACAGGCGCTGTGCTGCATGGCCCTCGCGAGCGGCTGCTGGGGTTTTCGGATGTGGAGCACCCGGTGGCGCTGCAGCTGGGCGGCGCCGAGCCGGACGACCTGGCGGCGGCGGCCCGGATCGGGGCGGCGGCCGGCTATGACGAGATCAATCTGAACGTCGGCTGCCCGTCCGACCGGGTGCAGTCCGGCCGGTTCGGCGCCTGTCTGATGCGCGAGCCGGATGTGGTGGCGCAGGGCATGGCGGCGATGATTGCGGCGGTGGATATTCCCGTGACGCTCAAGTGCCGTATCGGAGTTGATGACCAGGACCCCGAAGAAAGCCTGTTTACGCTGGTCGACGCCTGCGCGGACGTGGGGGTGTCGACCGTAATCGTCCACGCCCGCAAGGCGTGGTTGTCGGGCCTGTCGCCCAAGGAAAACCGCGACGTGCCGCCGCTGGATTACGAGTTGGTGCGGCGGTTGAAGGCGGAACGGCCGGACCTGACGGTAATCATCAACGGCGGGATCGCTTCGCTGGACGAGGCGGAAGAGCATCTGAAATCGGTGGATGGCGTCATGCTGGGCCGCGCGGCCTATCACGAGCCGGGGCTTCTGGGTCAGGTCGACCGGCGGTTTTTCGGCGAAGGCGCTGATGTGGATGCGCATCAGGCGGTGCGGGCCCATCTGCCCTACGTCGAGGCCCAGCTGTCGCGCGGCGTCCATCTGGCGGCCATGACCCGCCACATGCTGGGCCTGTTCCACGGGATGCGCGGCGCACGGGCCTGGCGGCGGATCATGACGGTCGACGCCGTGCGTCCGGGGGCGGGGATCGAAGTGATCGAGCGGGCGCTGGAGGAAGTTGGGCTGGTGGCGGTGGAAGCGGTTTAAACTCAAAAATATTCCGCTCATCCCCGCTTTCGCGGGGATGAGCGGATAAGAATGATCGGTGCTCTAACGCCCTGCCGCCCCCGCCGGCGAAGGCCCGCCCCGTCCCGGCAACCCCGTCGGTGGCCCACCACGGCCTCCGCCGGCTCTCGCCGGCGCCGCCGCCATGTCCGGCGTGATCGGCCCGATATTGTTGGCCTTGGATACCATGTTGAAGAAGGTGAACACTTTGGCCATGTGGTCGGCCCCGCGGCGGATCCAGAACTCGTGGTCGGCGCCCGGGAACTGCAGATAGATGAACTGGCCGCCGACCGCCTGCAGGCTCATCACCGTGCGGCGCGAGGTGTCGGGGGCGACGATGGAGTCCGACGTGCCGTGCATGATCAGCATTGGGATACCCTTGACCGGCTCGGCCGCGGCGGGGGTGGCCAGGCCGCCTGCGCCGGAAATGGGCGCAAGGCCGGCCCAGATCTCGTTGTGCGCTGCGCCCAGGTGATAGGTCCCGCCGCCGCCCAGCGAATGGCCCATCAGATAGATTCGATTGTTGTCGATGTTGTATTTGCCGCGAATGATCGACAGCAGCTTCATGGCGTCAATTTCGGAAAGCTCCCCAGTCCCGTAAGCTGCCGTTCCGCCGGGCTTGATGGCCGCGTTCGGCGCCGGACGTCCGGCGTTGGCGCCCCAGCCGCCGCTGACGGAAAAGCCCATGGGGGCGACGACGATATAGTTGAACTGTTGGGCAAGGTCGGTGGTGCCGTCGAACAGAATCTGCTGCAGCGGGGTGATGTTCAGGCCGTGCAGGTCAACGATCAGCTTTGAGGGCTTCTTCGGATCGTAGTTCGTCGGAATGAACAGGGTGTAGGACATGTCCGCATTGGCTTCGTCCAAGTGATAGCTGCATTCCAGGATGCGCTTCTGGCTGGCGGTCAGCGCCGGCTGGGCCGAGCGGGGGATGCCGCCGAAGCCTTTTGAGATGTCGGGCGGGGTGACGCCTTTCAGAGGGCTCATGTCGTGATTGACATTGGCCTCGCCGGCGCTGTCGCGGGCGTGCTGCCAGGTGACGAAATCGCACTTCTGACCCAGCGCCAGCTGGGCTGCGGTCTTGCCGGCGACCACCTTCGGCGGCGCCTCTTCCTTGACCTTGGCCTTGGGAGCCGCAGGGGCTGCCGCCGTAGCCGCACCCGGCCCGCCGGG
>CAZJBC010000040.1:13722-14009 GCA_964543805.1 uncultured Brevundimonas sp. | reverse complement strand
GATGATCTCGGCGAAGGCGGCGACCGTGGCCGGATCGGACAGGTCCCGCTTTTGGGCAAAGTCGCTCATCACGAGGTGATGCTCAACCAGCCAGGCGACCAGGGCCACCCGTTCCGGCTCCAGGCCCATGCGGGTGCAGGCCGAGCGAGCGGCGCGGGCGCCGCCCAGCTCCTGGCCGGCTTCGTCGCCCTTGCCGGTGTCGTGCAGCAGCATGGCCAGGAACAGGCTTCCTTGTCCTCGATCAGCGGCCAGGTGGCGACCGACAAGGGGTGCTGGTCGGCGAACTT
>CAZJBC010000040.1:0-13712 GCA_964543805.1 uncultured Brevundimonas sp. | reverse complement strand
CGCGAGTTTCCCCTGGGCGATATCGGCGATCACCCCCACGGCGTGCAGGGTGTGCTCATCGACCGTGTAGGAGTGGTACATGTTGAACTGCATCTGGGCGACGATGTGCCCCCACTCGGGGATAAAGCGGCCCAGCACGCCGGAATCGTTCATCAGGGTCAGGGTGCGGAAGGTGTGTTTGCCCCGCGCCAGGATATCCAGGAATATCTTCACCGCCTCGGGATCGCGGCGCATGGCGTTGTCGATCAGCCGCAGACTGCGCGTAGCCGCCGTGAAGGCGTCTGGGTGCAGGTCAAGGTCGCGCCGGTCCGCAATCAGGAAAAGTCGGAGCAGATTCAAGGGATCGGCCTCGAAGGTTTCCAGCCCTTCGATCGACAGGCGGCCGGAATCGATGACGAAACCGGGGGCGTCCAACGGCTTGACCTTGGCGCGGCGTTTGCGCCCCGGCATGAAGCGCGACAGGCCGGCGGGATTGTTCTTGCGCTCCTCGGTTTCCAGCTTGGCGCAGAAGGTCCGCGTCAGGGCGCCGACTTCCTTGGCGACCAGGAAATAGCGCTTCATGAACCGCTCGACGGCGGGCGCGTCGCCCCGGTCGCCATAACCCATGCGCCGGGCGATTTCCGGCTGCAGGTCGAAGGTCAGGCGCTCTTCCGGCCGGCCGGTGGTGAAGTGCAGATGGCAGCGCACGGCCCACAGAAAATCGAAGGCGCGGTTGAACAGAACGATCTCGCGGTTATCGAGAAAGCCAAGCTGCATCAGCTGGTTTCCCGGCGTGTCCGGGTTCAGGTACTGGGCGATCCAGAACAGGGTGTTGAGGTCGCGAAGCCCGCCCTTGCCCTCTTTCACATTGGGCTCGACGAGATAGCGGCTGGCGCCGGCGCGGGCATGGCGCTCGTCGCGCTCGGCCAGCTTGGCGGCGACGAAGGCCGCGCCGGCGCCGCGCACCACCTCGGCCTTGAATCGGCGGAGCAAATCATTGAACAGATCTTCATCGCCGGTCAGGCGCCTCGCCTCGAGGATCGAGGTGCGGATGGTCATGTCCTCCTGCGAGAGCTTGATGCACTCGTTGACCGTGCGCGAGGCGTGGCCGACCTTGAAGCCCAGATCCCACAGGGCATAGAGCATGAACTCGATCACGCTCTCGGTGTGCGGCGTTTCCTTGTAGGGACGCAGGAAAAGCAGATCGATATCGGAAAAAGGCGCCAGGGTTCCCCGGCCATAGCCGCCCACGGCCACCAGGGCCATGCGCTCGCCCTCGGTCGGGTTGCGGGCCCGGAAGACGTGGACGGTGGTGAAGTCGTAAAGGGCGCGGATCACCTCGTCGGTGACGCCCGACAGCAGCACCACGGTATCAACGCCCGAGGCGCCGTTTTCCAGCCGCTCCTTGGCGATCATCCGGCCGCGGAACAGGGCTTGGCGCAGGACCTCGATGGCCTGTTTGCGCTGAGCGATCTCGTCGCCGGCGAAGGTGTGTGCCGCGGCGGTCAGCTGCGAGCGCAGCTTGACGCCATCGACGACGTATTCCAGGCGAGTTGGCTTGAGGCGGGCGGGCATGGCCGGCTTGATATAGGGCTTTTGCCCGCTTGTCCCCAGGGCTCAGACCGTGCGGGCGATACGGGCCGAATAGATGGCGCCGGCGATCATTGGGCCGGCCGCGCAGAGTACAACCGCGGCGATCAGAACATGGGCGTCATGGACCGCGACACTGGCGGCGATCAGCACCAGTCCGCCGACGAACATCAGCTTGCCGGTGAAGCGGTGGGTCTTGTCCCAGACCGTGGCATTCGACAGCGTCCAACGGGTGCGTATGCCAACCACATAGTTCTGCCGCAGCTTGCCCAGGATGTTGCCGACGACGATCAGGGTGGCGCCGGTGGCCATGAAGGTGGCGCGCAGAATGTCAAAGGCCGGATAGAACTGGTGAAGGACCAGGGCCGAGTCCGCGACGAAGAATACTGTCGCCAACGCGACCATCACCACCCCGGCCACGGCGGCGGGATAAGGCTTGCCCTTCGGCGCCATGCGGGCGATCCGCGGCAGGGCGATCAGGCAGGCCTGCACGAAGGCGGCGATGGCCGGCAGGATGAACAGTGCGCCCTTGCCGTCGGAGTGAATGACGTGGCCGGCAAAATCGTAATGCATGGGAATGAGCGTTCCCTCCGGCAGCAGCACGTAACCAGCGGCGCTGGCGGCGAAGGCGGCGCCGATCAGGGCCGCGGCGGCGATGGCGGGGCGGTTCATTGGGCTTTCTCCTTGCCGGCGCCGAGCCCAAAGCCGTCCATCAGGGACAGCAGCGCTTCTTCGAGCACCGAGATGTTGAGACGATAGGTGATGGTGGTCCCCGACTTTTCCGCCTCTATCAGCTTGGCCTCTTTCAGCACCGAGAAGTGGCCGGAGAGGGTGGGCTTGGCGAGGTCGAACTGATCGGCCAGCTCGCCCGCCGTCATCGCCTTTTCCCGCAGGAGCTGGAGGATGCGGCGGCGAGTGGGATCGGCCAGGGCCTTGTAGACTTCAGACATGGTGTTTCCGTGTTTCGCTAAATACCGAAATAGCAGATCGAGAGATCGCGTCAAGCTCTATTTCGTCGTTTGCCGAAATTAGTCGCGCGGCAAGAGGCCCTTGAGGCGATAGAGCGCTTCCTGTGCCTCGCGCGGGCTCATGCCGTCGAGATCCAGATCGTCGAGCGCGGCTTCCACCGCGCTAGGCTCGAACACGCGGGCGCTCTCCGCCGCCTCCGCAAACAGAGGCAGGTCATCGAGCCGGGCCGGACTGGAGGCCTGGGCCTCCAGCCGCTCCAGCACCTGCCGCGCGCGGGCGACCACGGTCGGCGGCACGCCGGCAAGCTTGGCGACCTGCACCCCGTAGGAGCGGTCGGCGGGCCCGGCCACCGCCTCGTGCAGGAACACCAGATCGCCGTTCCATTCGCGGGCCCGCAGCGACAGATTGCAAACGTGGGCCAGGCGCGTCTCCAGCCTGGCCAGCTCATGGTAGTGGGTGGCGAACAGGGCCCGGCAACGGTTGGTGTCGTGCAGGGCCTCGGCGCAGGCCCAGGCGATGGCCAGGCCGTCGTAGGTGGCCGTGCCGCGGCCGATTTCGTCCAGGATCACCAGGCTGCGGGGCGTTGCCTGCGTCAGGATCGCCGCGGTCTCCACCATCTCGGCCATGAAGGTGGAGCGGCCGCGCGACAGATCGTCCGCCGCCCCGACGCGGCTGAACAGGCGGTCGACGACGCCGAGGCGAAGAGCCTTGGCGGGCACGAAACAGCCGGCCTGGGCCATGACCGCCAGGATGGCGTTCTGTCGCAGGAAGGTCGACTTGCCGGCCATGTTCGGCCCGGTGACGATGGCCAGTCGCGCAAAGGGGGCGCCCGAGCCGTCCAGGCGGCAATCGTTGGGGGTGTAAGGATCGCCGGCGCGAGTCACCGCGGCCTCGACGACGGGGTGGCGCGCGGCTGTGGCCTCGAAACGGGTGGACTCTTCCAGGACAGGGCGAACCGCATTGGCCTCGGAAGCCCATTCGGCCAGGGCGGCGGCGACGTCGAGACAGGCCAGGCCTTGCGCGGCGGCCTGAATGGCGGATGCGCAGCCCAGCGCCATGGCGCGCCAGGCCTCGAAGGTTTCGACCTCAATGGCCAGGGCCCGATCAGCGGCGGCGGCGATCTTCACGTCCAGGTCGGCGAGCTCGACCGTCGTGAAACGCGTCTGGCTGGCCAGCGTCTGGCGGTGAATGAAGGTGGCGTTCAAGGGCGGCTTGAGCAGGGGCTCGGCCTTGATTGCGCTGGTTTCCAGAAAATAGCCGAGCACGGCGTTGTGGCGGATCTTCAGCGGAACGCCGGTCTCAGCGGCGAGCTGGGATTCCAGGGCGGCGATCACCCGTCGGGAATCGTCGCGCAGGGCGCGGGCCTGATCCAGCTCGGCGCGGATACCCGCCGCCACGAAGCCGCCATCGCGCGCCTGCAAGGGCAGATCATCGGACAGGCCGGAGCGTAGTTCCGACAACAGGTCGGAAAGGCCGGGTGGAGATGACGGGTCCATCGCTGCCAACGCCTGGCTGATCTCGGCGGGCGGCGAATCGAGGGGCGCTGCGAGTTTGGCGAACTGGCTCGCGATGGCTCCGCCGGTTTCAAGACCGGCACGCAGGGCGCCCAGGTCGCGCGGTCCGCCCCGGCCCAGCGCCAGGCGCGACAAGGCCCGGGCCATGTCGCCGGCGCCTTTCAGCGAGGCCCGCAGATCACGCCGCGCGGCCTTGCCCTCGCCCAGCCACTCGACAGCGTCGAGGCGCGCGTTGATGGCGGGCACAGAAAGCAGAGGACGCGCCAGCCGCGCGGCCAGAAGGCGGGCGCCAGCCGAGGTGACAGTGCGATCGATGGCGGCGAGCAGGGACCCGTCCCGACCGCCCGATTGGCTCTTTTCCAGTTCCAGCGAGGCGCGGGTGGCCGGATCGATGGCCATGACGTCCGCCTCGCCGGCGCGGCGGGGGGCCGACAGGGCCGGCAGCTTGCCGCCTTGCGTCGCTTCCAGGTGGGCGGCGATCAGGCCGAGCGCCGAAATTTCCGCCCCCGAAAATGCCCCGAAGCCGTCGAGGGTGTCGACGCCGTAGAGCCGCTTCAGCCGCGCCTCGGAAGCCGAGGGCTCAGCCAGGGCCTGGGCCATGGGCTGGATGACCCCGCCCACCGATTTCAGTGCGGCGGCCAGCCCTCCGTCGGCGAACAGGCGGTCGGGAACGAGGATTTCGGACGGCGCCAGGGCCGCCAGGGCTGCTGCCAGGCCGTCCTTGCCGACGCTGATGGTCTCGACCTCGCCGGTGGACAGCTCAACGCTGGCGACCGCCGCCTGCCCGGCCCGCCAGCCAACGGCGGCGAGGCGATTGGCGCCGCGCGCGTCCAGAAGGCCGTCCTCGGTCAGGGTGCCCGGCGTGACCACCCGGACGATGTCGCGGCGGACAATGGATTTCGAGCCGCGTTTCCTGGCGTCGGCCGGATCTTCCATCTGCTCGCAGACGGCGACCTTGAAGCCGGCCCGGATCAGTTTGGCCAGGTAAGCTTCGGCGGCATGGACCGGCACGCCGGCCATGGGGATCGGCTCGCCGCCGTGATTGCCGCGCTGGGTAAGGGTGATGCCCAACGCTGCGGCCGCCTTGGCGGCGTCCTCGAAGAACAGTTCGTAGAAGTCGCCCATGCGGAAAAAGATCAGGGCGTCGGGCTGGCGCGCCTTAGCCTCGAAGAACTGGAGCATCACCGGGCTTGCGCCGTCGGCGGGGTCCAGAATCGGCGGAGGCGAGGGGGCGTTCATTGGCGGGGAGGCTACCCGGGTTGGGACAGGACGCAACGCGGGTTTTGGTTTGCCGCCGTCTCGTCCCCAGAAAGTTTTCTCACCCACATCCGTTCATCCCCGCGAAAGCGGGGACCCAGATCTTTCTTTTTGTGCAATCTGGACAGAACTGGATCCCTTCTTTCGCGGGGATGATCGGAATTATAGTTTGCCCATCTCATGACCTGCCGCCTGTACCTCATCACGCCCCCGGCCATCGACGACCTGGCGGCGTTCGGCCACACGCTCGCTCACGCCCTGGACGCCGGTGACGTGGCGGCGCTGCAAATCCGGCTGAAGGGCGCGCCCGAGAGCGTGGTCGCGGCAGCATGCGACGTGATCGCGCCGATCTGCCATGCCCGCGACGTCGCGGTGATCCTTAACGACCGGCCGGACTGGGCGAAAAAGTTCCGTTGCGACGGGGTGCATATCGGCCTGGAAGACGGAACCCTGGCCGACGCCCGCAAGATCCTGGGGCCGAACGCCATGATCGGCGTGACTTGCGCCGATTCCCGCCACCGGGCGATGGAGGCGGCCGAGGGCGGCGCCGACTATGTGGCCTTCGGCGCCTTCTATCCCACCGACACCCATCCCACGACGTTCCGCCCCGATCCGGAGATCCTGGCCATCTGGCAGGAGACCATGCAGATCCCCTGCGTCGCCATCGGCGGTATCAAGGTCGACAACTGCGCGCCGCTGGTGAAGGCGGGCGCCGATTTCATCGCCGTGGTCACCGGCGTTTGGGACTATCCGGCCGGCCCGGCGGCGGCGGTGCGGGACTTCAATGCGGAAATCAGGCGCGCCTTGCCTTGAGGCCCCCTCGCCGCTAGGTTCCGCCGCCCTTTTCAAGCGGACCGATCCCCATGCCCAAGATCATCGCCAACCTCATCAAGCCCGGCAATGTGCTGCAGCACGACAACAGCCTGTGGGTTGCGGTCAAGACCAGCCACGTCAAGCCCGGCAAGGGCGGCGCCTTTGCCATGGTCGAGCTGAAGAACCTGATCGACGGGCGCAAGCTGAACGAGCGCTGGCGCTCGTCCGACACCGTCGAGCGCGTGACCCTGGACCAGAAGACCTATCAGTTCCTCTATGCCGAGGGCGACATGCTGGTGTTTATGGACACCAAGACCTACGAACAGATCGAACTGCACAAGGACTTCGTCGGCGAAGACCGCGCCCGGTTCCTGACCGACGGCATGGAAGTCGAGGTCGAATTCCACGAAGACCGCCCGATCGGCGTTGCTCTACCCGGCTCGGTGGCCCTGGACATCATCGAGGCCGACGGCGTCGTCAAAGGCCAGACCGCCTCGGGCAGCTACAAGCCCGCCAAGGCCTCCAACGGCATGCGCATCATGATCCCGGCCTATATGGAAGCCGGCGAGCGGGTGCTGGTCGACACGGAGACCGGCGAGTACATGCGCCGCGCCGACTAGGGTGGCTCAATCGGCGCTACTGAAGGTGATGACCGACGCCGCCCGCAAGGCCGGCAAGGGGTTGAGCCGCGACTTCGGCGAACTGGAACATTTGCAGGTCTCCCGCAAGGGCCAGGCCGATTTCGTCACCTCTGCCGACACCAAGGCCGAGGGTGTGCTGCGCGAGGAACTGGCCCGGGTTCGCCCCGGCTACGGCTTCCTCGGCGAGGAATGCGGCATGATCGAAGGCTCGGACAAGACCCACCGCTGGATCGTCGATCCGCTGGACGGCACCACCAACTTCCTGCACGCCATTCCCCACTTCGCCGTCAATGTCGCGCTCGAGCGCGAAGGGCAGATCGTGGCGGCGGTGACCTATAATCCGGCCACGGGCGATCTTTACTGGGCCGAGAAGAACAAGGGCGCCTATCACAATGACCGGCGCCTAAGGGTCTCGGCCCGCAAGAACCTGGACGAGGCGCTGCTGGCCACCGGCATTCCCTTCCTGGGCCACGGCCAGCACGGACGGTTCCTGAAGGAGCTGCACCAGATGACCCAGAGGGTCGCGGGCGTTCGCCGGTTCGGATCGGCGGCGCTGGACCTGGCGTTTGTCGCCGCCGGACGGTTCGATGGGTTCTGGGAGCGGGATCTGTCGCCCTGGGACATGGCCGCCGGCCTGTTGCTGGTGACCGAGGCCGGCGGGACCTGCACCGATGCAGACGGCGGCGCGGACATGCTGGGCGCCGGCGGGATCGTAGCCGGCAATCCGGACATACAGCCCTTGATCCTGGCGCGGTTAGCTGCTGCTAAGTAGAGGCGCCAACATCGGGCGGCGCTAATGGGGGGAACTGGCGTGCCGACACCAAGAGTGTTCGTTAGCATGGGCACGCCGTTCAATGACCGGCTGACGCGGTTTCGCGACGAGCTGGAAGTGACCCTGCGTGATCGCTGCGGCCTGGACCCGCGCATCCTCGACAAGAATGAATATCCTGTCGGCAATCCGTTGCCCAAGATCGTCGAGGTGCTGCGATCCTGCGACGGCGCCGTCATTGTCGCCAATGATCGGCGGTTCGTGGAGATCGGTCAGGAAAAGCGTGGGAGTTCGTCGGAGTCGAAACTCTCCCAGTCGCGGTACACGACCTCGTGGAACCACATCGAGTCGGCGCTGGCGTTCGCCCTCGGACTGCCGATCTATGTGATTTCGGAAAAAGGCGTGACCCAGGAAGGTCTAATCGAAAACAGCATCGACTGGGTGGTCAAGGAAATTGAATTCGAACCGGGGTCCCTGGAGGATCCTCGCCTGATCGATTCCCTGAAAACCTGGGCCGACGAGCGTGTTCGCACCCGTTCCGCCCATCGCACTCAAAAGGACACAGTGGCGTTCGACCTCTCCAAGCTTAAACTTGCGGAAATATCCGTTCGCGACTGGATGTTTATCGCCGGGCTCGCCAGCGCATGGTTTGGAGCCGGCGTGGCGGCGGCGAAATTTTTCCCCGCCTTTCTGGCCCTGTTCCACAAGCCCTGAAGCCGTGCCGCTGGCGTCACGCGGAGCCGGTGGCGCATCGTCCTGAGCGTGGGCGGCATCCACCCTGACGTCCCGGAAATCGGCGTCCAAGTCCGCGGAGTCTGAGCGCCCGATCCCTAAGCCGCCTCGCCGGCGAACTGCAGTTTGGCCAGTTTCGCATAGAGCCCGCCCTTTGCCGTGAGCTCGTGGTGCGTGCCCTGTTCGATCACGCGGCCTTCGTCCATCACCACAATACGGTCGGCCTTGAGCACGGTGGCCAGGCGGTGGGCGATGACGATGGTGGTGCGGCCCGTCATGGCGCGGGCCAGCGCGTTCTGCACCAGCCGCTCGTTTTCGGCGTCGAGGGCGCTGGTGGCCTCGTCCAGCAGCAGGATGGGGGCGTTGCGCACCAGGGCCCGGGCGATGGCCAGGCGTTGTCGCTGGCCGCCGGACAAGGTCTTGGCTCGCTCGCCGATGATGCTGTTGAAGCCTTCGGGCAGGGCGTTGATGAAGCCCTCGGCCTCGGCGGCGCGGGCAGCGGCGCGGACCTCGTCATCGGTGGCGTCCTGGCGGCCAAAGCGGATGTTGTCCGAGGCCGAGCCCGAAAACAGCGAGGCGTCCTGGGCCACGAGGGCGATATGGGCGCGCACGTCCTGCGGGTCGGCGTCGGTCAGCTTGACGCCGTCGATGCGGATCGCGCCGGACTGGGGATCATAAAACCGCAGCAGCAGGCGCAGCACCGTGCTCTTGCCGCAGCCCGAGGGGCCGACCAGGGCGACAGTCTCGCCCGGCCGCACATGCAGGCTAAAGCCGCGCAGGGCAGGCGCGTCGTCGCGTCCAGGATAGGCGAAGGTGACCTCGTTGAACTCGATCTCGCCATGGGCGGGCGCGGGCAGTGCGACGGGCGAAGGCGGGGCTGCGATCGACGGGCGCGCCTGCAGGATTTCTGAAATGCGCGACATGGCGCCCGAGGCCTTTTGCAGATCGCCCCACACCTCGCCCAGCGCCGCGACGGCGGTGGCCGCCATCACCGACAGGAAGACAAACTGCACCAGGGTGCCGGCCGACATGGAGCCGCTGACCACCGCATGGGCGCCGGCCCACAGGATCAGGGCCACGCCGCCGAACACCAGGGTGATGACCATGGCGGTCATGATGGCGCGCGAGCCGATGCGGGCGAGCGAGGTCTGAAAGGCCAGGTTGACGGCATCGGTGAAGCGGCGCGACGAGGCTTTCTCGCGGCCGAACGCCTGGACGGTGTCCAGCGCATCCAGGCTCTCGCCGGCATAGCCCATGGCCTTGGCGAAGCGATCCTGGGTCTCGATGGAGCGTTTGCGCACCGTGCGGCCGAAAATGAAGATCGGCGCCATGACCACCGGCGCCAGGATGACCACAAAGCCGGTCAGGCGCGGGCTGACGAAGGTGAGATAGCCCACAGCCCCGATGATCATCAGGCTGTTGCGCAGGGCCACCGAGATCGAAGTGGTCAGCATGTTCTCGATGATGGTGATGTCGGTGGTCAGCCGCGAGAGCACCTCGCCGGTGCGGGTCTCCAGGAAATAGGCCTGATCGAGGGTAAGGATATGCTGGTAAAGCAGGGCCCGCAGGTCGGCGACCACGCGCTCGCCCAGCTTGGTGACGAAGAAATAGCGCAGAGCCGTGGCGGCCGCGAGCACCATGGCCACGGCGATCAGCAGGGCGAAGGTCCGGTCGAGGTCCCCCGGCGCACCGGCGACAAAGCCCTTGTCGACGACGATCTTGGCGGCCCCGGTGATCGCCAGGCTGGCGCTGGTGGAGATCAGCAGGAAGAAGCCGGCGAAGGCGGCGTCCGACTTATGGTCGGCGATGAAGGGAAACAGGCGCGCCAGGGGGCGCATGTCGCGCTGCTTGGGGCGGCGGGCGGCGGCGTCCTTGATATTGGCGGTAAGGGTCTCGCCCTCGCCCGGACGGCCGTTCAGATCACTGGCGTCAGTCATGGCGCGATCCTATCGGTCCGTCTTGCCTTTCAGACAATCCTTCGTTATAGCGCGCGCTCCTTTTCGGGGGTGGCGATCTGCGGGCCCCCGGCTGAAGAGACTGGATATCGCGATGAAACCCGAAGGCCACCCCGACTACCACATGATCACCGTGGTGATGACCGATGGGACGACCTACCAGACCCGTTCGACCTACGGCAAGGAAGGCGCGACGCTGAATCTGGACATCGATCCGAAGACTCATCCGGCCTGGACCGGCGGCGGCTCGGCCATGCTCGACCGCGGCGGCCGCGTCTCGCGTTTCAACGCCAAGTTCGCGGGCTTCACCGCCAAGAAGTAGGCGCACTTTAAGTGGCGCTAACGCTCGGCTGCGCCTCGCTGCTTGAGCGATCCAGTTCATTTTACGTTGCGCTAACGCTTGGCTGCGCCTCGCTGCTTGAGCGATCCAGTTCATTTTACGTTGCGCTAACGCTCGGCTGCGCCTCGCTGCTTGAGCGCTACTTCCCCGCCGCCCGCGGCGCCAGGCCGTTGCGGGCAAAGTGCGCCAGCATGCGGTTCCAGCCATCCTTGGCAGCCGCTTCGTTGTATGTCGCCCGATAATCGGCATGGAAGCCGTGCTGGGCGTTCGGATAAACAATCAGCTCGCAGCCTTTCTTGCCCAGGCGTTGCAGCGTATCGCGCATCTCGTCGATATCGGCCTTTGGGATGCCCATGTCCTGGCCGCCGAAAAGGCCCAGGATCGGCGCCTTCACATCGCCGACGATGTCAAAGGGCCAGGGCCGCACCTCTTCGCCCAGGAACTGGCCGGCCGGCGGTTTGCGCAGGCGCCCGTACCAGGCCACGCCCGCCTTGAGGCCCTCAAACTGAGCCAGCGCCATCCATACCGGCGCGCCGCCCCAGCAAAAACCGGTAATGCCGAAGGCGTTCTGGGCGAAGGGCTGGCGCTCGATCCATTTGCCGACCGATGTCAGGTCATCCATCACCTGGGCGTTGGTGGCCTTGGCGACGATGCGCTGAATTTCCGCAGTGTCGGTGAGCGGCGCAGGGTTTCCCGCACGGAAGAAGGGGTCGGGCGCCATGGCCACATAGCCCAGCTTGGCCAGCCGGCGGCACACGTCACGGATATATTCGTGCAGGCCGAAGACCTCGGGCATGACGATGATAGCGGGGAAGCGGCCGCGCGCGTCCGGGCGAGCGATATAGGCCGGGATCGGCTGGTCGGAGCCCGGAATCTTGATCATCTCGCAGACCAGGCCAACTTCGTCCGTGTGGATGGCCTTTTCCTGAGCGTCGGCCATGGCCGCGGCGGCGGCGTAGCCGGCGAACATCAGGGGCCCAAGCGCCCGGCGCGTGGTGTGGAAATCTTCCGGCAGCGTGCCTTCGGGGCGGGTGAGCTTGATCATCGGACTGTCTCCTCCGGGGCGATACTAGCCCACAGAAGCGGCTCTGCGCATCGTCAAATTGATGCGTCCTCCACCAGGGATCAGGCGCGAGGATCCGGAGATGATCCGGTCGACGCCGTGATAGGCGCGACGCGCCTGCCCGCCCAGCACAACGACATCGCCCGAGGTCAGGCGGAAAGACGTGGTGGGATCGCCCCTCTTAGGGCCGCCCATACGGAAAATCGCCGTATCGCCTAAGGAAATCGACAGGACAGGGACAGAGAAGTCAGCCTCGTCGGCGTCGGCATGCAGTCCCATTTTCGCATCGGCGTCATAGCGGTTGACGAGGCAGGCGTCCGGCGGGACGTCCGATCCGGAATACCGCCGCCAAAGGTCGAACAGCAGAGGCGGCATGGACGGCCAGGGCTCGAGGGTCTGCGGGTGGCGATCCACATAGCGGTAGCCCGCCCGGTCGGTAAACCAGCCCAGCGGGCCAAGGTTGGTCATGGCCACGCTCATCGCCTTTCCGCCCGGGGTGAGCGGCCGGTAAAAGGGCGCGTCGGCGGAAAGGGCCAGCACATCGGCGGCCAGAGCGCTCTGTTCGTCAGGGCTGAGCGCGCCGGGGATCAGGCAAAAACCGTCCGGGATGACTGACAATGTGCTCAAACGGTCCACAAGCTGAATCTAATCAAAGTGTAACATGCCCTTGCGTCAGCCCCCTGCGATCCCATATGCGGCAGATCAATCAGAGTTCGGGGACAAGGGTAGTATAGGGTGCTTTATCGACAAGGCCCGGCGCCCACGTTCGCCACGATTAGGAGAGACTTGATACATGGCTAAAATCATCGGCATCGACCTTGGGACCACCAATTCCTGCGTCGCCATCATGGACGGCAAGGCCCCCAAGATCATCGAAAACGCCGAGGGCGCGCGTACGACGCCTTCGATTATCGCCCTGCAGGATGACGGCGAGCGCGTCGTCGGCCAGCCGGCCAAGCGCCAGGCGGTCACCAACCCCACCAACACCTTCTTCGCCATCAAGCGCCTGATCGGCCGCAAGTTCGACGATCCCGTCGTGGCCAAGGACAAGGGCATGGTGGCCTATGAGATCGTAAAGGGCCCCAACGGCGACGCCTGGGTGCGCGCCCACGGCAAGGACTATTCGCCCCAGCAGATCTCGGCCTTCATCCTGCAAAAGCTCAAGGAAGACGCCGAAGCAAGCCTGGGCGAGAAGATCGACAAGGCCGTCATCACCGTCCCCGCCTACTTCAACGACGCCCAGCGCCAAGCGACCAAGGACGCCGGCAAGATCGCAGGGCTGGAAGTTCTGCGCATCATCAACGAGCCGACCGCCGCGGCGCTGGCCTACGGCCTGGACAAGAACGACGGCAAGAAGATCGCCGTCTACGACCTGGGCGGCGGCACCTTCGACGTCTCGATCCTGGAGATCGGCGACGGCGTTTTTGAAGTCAAATCGACCAATGGCGACACCTTCCTGGGCGGCGAGGACTTCGACCTTCGCGTCGTGGATTTCCTGGCCGACGAGTTCAAGAAGGAGACTTCCGTCGATCTGCGCAAGGACAAGCTGGCCCTGCAGCGCCTGAAGGAAGAGGCCGAAAAGGCCAAGAAGGAACTGTCGACGGTTCCCCAGTACGAAGTGAACCTGCCCTTCATCTCCATGAACGCCTCGGGCCCGCTTCACCTCAATGTCAAGATGACCCGCGCCAAGCTGGAAAGCCTGGTCGAGGACCTGATCGCCAAGACCATCAAGCCTTGCGAACAGGCGCTGAAGGATGCCGGGCTGAAGAAGAACGAGATCGACGAAGTCGTCCTGGTCGGCGGCATGACCCGCATGCCCAAGGTCGTCGAAGCGGTGAAGGACTTCTTCGGCCGCGAGCCCCACAAGGGCGTCAACCCGGATGAAGTCGTCGCGCTCGGCGCCGCCATCCAGGCGGGCGTTCTGCAAGGCGATGTGAAAGACGTGCTGCTGCTGGACGTGACGCCGCTGACGCTGGGCATCGAGACCCTGGGCGGCGTGTTTACTCCGCTGATCGAGCGCAACACCACCATCCCGACCAAGAAGAGCCAGACCTTCTCCACCGCCGACGACAACCAGAGCGCGGTGACCA
>CAZJBC010000039.1:0-14418 GCA_964543805.1 uncultured Brevundimonas sp. | reverse complement strand
CCGCTTCGCCCACATAGACCAGCGGCGCGGTCAGGGGCGTGGGAATGGTCGAGCCCGAGGTCGGCACAGCCGAGCGCAGGACGATGTCCTTGCTGCCCGCGCCAAACGCCGGATCGGCCAGGATGCGCACCTCCCAGGATTTCGGCCGCCAGAAGGGGGAAGAGGCGTCATAGGTCTGCACCTGGACGTTCTGCACGCCCGCGGCGGTCAGCTGGCTCGCCACCCAGTTGGCGGTGGCGGTTTCGGAGGGATAGCCCGAGATGCGGCCCCAGAACTGCACGCCGGTCGCCTGCATGGCGTCGGAAAAGCCGACCACGGCGCGCAGGTCTCGCTGGATTCGTGGCCCGGCGAAGTCCGGATCGTGGGTTTCGCCGGCGGGGAGGGCGGCCCTGGGCGCGGCGACGCCGTGGCCGATCGTCTTCAGCTGCGGCGGGGCGATCAGTCCCGGCGGGGCGGAAACGCCGAACCAGGCGGTAGGCGCGGCGGCGCCCCCGGTGATGAGAGCGGCTGCGGCGGCGGCCAGGACGATCAGGGGTCTGGCGGACATCACGCGGGGTCTTTCAGGTTGCTGTAGAGGATGCGCTCCTGACTGCGCGGATCGACCACCACCTTGGATGCGGTGTCGAAAACCATCACCGCCCGGTGTTCGGCCGAATAGCTGTCCCAGCCGGGGTTGCCGTCGCGGGCGAATTTGATCCAGGCTGTGGACATGGCGTCGGCGACCTTTTGTGCGTCCTTGTCATCGCCGACGAAGCTCGCCGACTTGGCGACATTGTCGAACATGAACACCAGGTCATAGGCGTGCGGCGAATGCCACTTGCCGCCGTCGACGGGAGTTTCGTGGGCCAGCATGTACATGAAGGCCGGCGCCCCGCTCTGGGCGGCCTTGCGCTCTGCCTGCAGGATGGCGTTGTGGCGCATGCCCATTTCGGTGTTGATGATGAAGAACACATAGCCGGCGTTGGCGTCGGGATAGAGCGCGCGCGTCGCGGCAATTGCCTTGACCGGGTCAAGGCCGCGGTCGGCCAGCGCCGATAGCCGGCCCGGCAAGTCATCCCAGGTCAGGTCGAAGGTCTTGGGATCGCGCGCACCCATCAGGCCGGCCTGTTCGTCCTTGCAGGTGCCAATCAGCATCGGCACATCCTTGGCCGTCGCCGGCGCATCGGGGGCGAAGGGCTGGCGCGGCAATTGACGGCCGTCCATGGTCGGCCCCGGCGTCGGAACGGGCGGCGGCGGCGTGGGCTCTCCGGCCGGCGCCTTGGCCGGGGTGATGGCGGCCAGAAGCTTTTCCACCGGCAGGGCGGCCAGATCGTCGGCCGTCTTGACGCCGCACGCGCCCAGCAGCGATTTGCTGGCCGCGGTAGCTGCATCGGTGGTGCGCACCGAAAGCGTCGAGCCCGACTGCACGATGGCGCGGTGGAACAGACCGGCGGCCTTGGGCATGGCGAGCAGGGTGGAGACCTTCCCACCCCCGCCGCTCTCGCCAAAGATGGTCACCTTGCCGGGATCGCCGCCGAATTCCTCGATATTGTCGCGCACCCATTCCAGCGACTGGATCATGTCCAGGTTGCCGGCGTTGCCGCTGTCGGCGTAGGCCGCCCCGCCAATGTCGCCCAGATAGGTGTAGCCGAAGACGTTCAGGCGGTGATTGACCGTGACCAGGACGACGTCGCCGCGGTTGGCCAGGCGCACGCCGTCATAGCCCTTGCTGGAGCCCGAACCCGTGGCGTAGCCGCCGCCGTGGAACCAGACCATGACGGGGCGTTTCTTGCCGTCGGCCAGGCCTTTGGTCCAGACATTGAGGAACAGGCAATCCTCGCTCTGCGGACGCAGATTGATCCATGAGGCGTAGAGTCCGCCTCCGTTGCCTGCCGCGATCTGCGGCGAGGAAGAGCCATAGTCCAGCGCCGGCTGCACATCGGTCCATGGCGCGGGCGGGAGAGGGGGCTGGAAGCGGCGGCCCGCGGTAGTCGCCCCATAACGAACGCCCTTGAAGGTATAGACCCCATCCTCGGTTCGTCCGCGCACGGAGCCGGCCTTGGTCTTGGCGACGGGGCCGCCGGCCTCGTTAGTGGGGCCTTTCGGCTTGCAGGCGGCAAGCCCTGTCAGAGCCGCTCCGCCCAGCAAGAGCGCGCGGCGATGGGGCGAGAATTCAGATACGATGGTCATGGACAAGCCTCCCGTTTGGCCGGATGGCCGGCGGGAACTTTCCCCTGCCTACCACCCGCCTTCGTTTCCCTTGGCAAAGACTGTCACAACCGCGCGCCTCCGCCAAACACCGGACAACGTATCTAGCTTGCATAAACCAGTACCATGCGCTATGTAGCACCTTAAGGGCAATCAACTCCCGGAGGGCGATATGGATTTCGGCAAGCTGTTCTTCTCGGCCTATGGCCGCATCGGACGTCAGGAATTCTGGGTGGCCTGGGTGATCCTGTTCGCCGTCGGGCTGTTCACGGCCATCATTCCCCTGGTCAACATCCTGGTCGGGCTTGGGTCGATCTATTGCGGCGTCTGCATCCGCTCCAAGCGCCTGCACGACATGGGGCGAACCGGCTGGTGGCAGCTGGTCCCGCATGTGGCGCGCGTGTTCGCCCTGGCCCTGATGTTCTGGTTCGTCATCGGTGCGATCGTCGCAGGCGTATTCGGCGACCTGCTTATCCATCCGCTGGCCACGGCCGGCGCCATCGCCGGCGCCGTGACCACCGTAGTCACCTTCCTGTTGTGCGGCCTCATCAACCTGGCGTTTCTGCTGTGGATCGGCATCGCCGAGGGCGAGCCCTACGACAACATCCATGGCCCGGTTCCACCGCCCATGGGCTACAGTTCGGTCGCGGCTGCCTAGAGCAAGATCTGCTTTAGCCCGTCGCCCGGGCCTGGTCGTCCGGCTCGGCCATCAGGCGGGCGATTTCGCCCAGCAACTGAGTGGGTGAGAAGGGTTTCGGCGCCACGCCGTTCATGCCGGCGGCCAGGTATTTCTGGCGCTGGTGGCTCATGACGTCGGCCGTAAGGGCGATGACCGGGACGCCGGCCATCGGTCCCTCCAGGGCGCGGATCAGCCGGGTGGCCTCCATGCCATCCATGCCGGGCATGTTGATGTCCATCAGCACCAGGTCGAAGTCGGCCTTCCCAAGCGCCTCGATCGAGGCCTGACCGCTATCGGCCGTCTGCGCGACGGCGCCCATCGCCTCGATGGTCTTTGAGGCAACCAGAAGGTTGATGGCGTTGTCATCGACGACGAGAATACGCAGGCCTTCCAGAGGCGCGTCCATGCCGGCCAGTTCCGGCGCGGCGGCCACGGCCTCGCAGGCCGGCGCGGCGATTTCGAACCAGAAGGTCGAGCCTTGGCCCAGGGTGCTGTCAAAGCCCATGTCGCCGCCCATGGCCCTGGCCAGGCTGCGCGAGATGGCAAGGCCCAGGCCCGTGCCGCCGAACTTTCGGGTGGTGCCGCTGTCGGCCTGCTGGAAGCGGTCGAACAGCCGGGCGCCGGCCTCCCTCGAAATGCCGATGCCGGTGTCTTCGACCTCGCAGCGCAGGCGCTGATCGGGGCCTTGCCCGATGAGGGACAGACGGATTTCCACCCCGCCCTCGGCCGTGAACTTGGCGGCGTTTCCGGCGATATTGAACAGGCACTGACGCAGGCGCAACGGGTCAACCATCGCCCAGCCCGCCGTGTTGGGAACGACGGCGCGCAGGTAAAGTCCCTTGGCTTCGACGCTTGGCGCCATCATGTCCACCACGCTTGTGATGGCGGCTTTGATGTCGGTCGCAGCCGGATTGATCTCGAGCTTGCCGGCTTCGATTTTGCTGAAGTCGAGGATGTCGTTAATCAGCTGGGCCAGCATCTCACCGCAATTCAGCGCCTGATCCACCAGTTCGCGGGCGCTGTCGGAAAGAGGCTCGTTCTTTAGCAGGTGCAGGATGCCGGAAACGCCATTCAGCGGGGTGCGGATTTCGTGGCTGACCGAGGCCAGGAAGTCGGACTTGGCGGAGTTGGCGGCTTCGGCGGCTTCGAGCGCTTCCTTCAGCGCGATCTTGCGACGGGTGCCGATGTCGATGTCGAGCAGCAGCCCGACGCCGTGGATCGGCTTTCCGGCCGCGTTCTTTTCGACCTCGTAGAACAGCCGGGTCCAGAAATAGCCCTTAGGGCCCATGACGCGCACGTCGATCGGCTCGCTGCGGCCGGCGTCCACCGCGTTCCTCGAAAAGGCGATGACGCGCTGGCGATCGTCCGGATGGTAGAGGGTGATGGGGTCGCGCTTGGCCCGCGTCGCGCCCCGGCGGCCCACCAACTTGATGAAGGCCTCGGACGACGAATAGGAGTGGGTGACATAGTTGTGCTCGAAGACGCCCGCATGGGCGGCGCTGAGCGCCATGGCCACCTGGTTGGACGAGGCGCGGGCCGCATCGCGCGCCTTGGCCTCGGCCGTTATGTTCTGGCTGATGCCGTACATCTCGTAGCGGCCGGACGGCAGCTGCCTGCCGGTGCGATAGTGAACCTTCAGATGCACCCAGTAGCCGGCCGAGTGGCGATAACGCATCTCGGTTTCGGCCTCGCCGACTTCGGTCGTCAGCCGCTCTCGGATGGCGGCGTCGACAGGCGCGTCGGCGGGATGCTGCACCAGCAGAAGCGTGCTGCGTGGAACGGCAGTGATCCCCTGCTCATAGCCGAGATCCAGTTCGCTGGAAAAATAGTAGGTGTCGGTGTCGGGATCGAACCGCCAGATGCCGACCTGGGCGGCGCTCATCAACTCGCCGACGACCTGATCATGAAGAACTGCGCCGTCCAGGGCGGTGAAGCGCTCTTCCTGAATTTCGTCTGACGCGGAAGTCATACGCGGTCCCATGCAATTACCCGATCATGATGAGCCCCGGTGTTGAACGGCGCCTTAAGGAGGGTGCGACACTTTGGCGCGCTCATTTTGAGTAGGCCAAGCGGGGCTTGCCTTTGCTCAACATTTCTATATTTCTGGAATTATGGAAATCAATGACGCTGTCGCTGGCCTATCCGCGCTTGCCCAGGCCCCCCGCCTGAAGGTTTTCCGTCTGCTGATCGCGGCCGGGCCGGAAGGACTGCCGGCCGGCGAGATCGCCCGGCGCACGGGCGTTCCGGACAATACCCTGTCCGCCCAGCTGGCGGTGCTGACCGGGGCGGGCCTTGCCGTCTCGCGCCGGGACGGACGGCGGATCATCTACAGCGCCGATCACGCCACGGTCAGCCGGCTGCTGGCGTTTCTGATGGAAGACTGTTGCGGCGGGCGGCCGGAAATCTGCGCGCCCCTGGCCGGCATCACCGATCGCGCCTGCTGCGCGGCTTAGATGAGGGAGGACGACATGGCTGCCGATGAAGGCCGCGCGCCGATGAATGTGCTGTTCCTGTGTACCGGAAATTCGGCCCGCTCGATCCTGGCCGAGGCGATTATGAACCGCCTGGGCGCGGGGCGTTTCAAGGCCTGGTCGGCCGGCTCCATGCCCACGGGCAAGGTCAATCCCCACGCCCTGGCGTTGCTGGAAAAATACAATTACCCGACCATCGGCCTGCGGTCCAAAAGCTGGGAGGAGTTTGCGGCGCCCGGCGCGCCCAAGCTCGATTTCGTGTTCACCGTCTGTGACAACGCCGCCAATGAGGTCTGCCCGATCTGGCCGGGCCAGCCGATGAGCGCCCACTGGGGCCTGCCCGATCCGGCCGCCGCCACCGGCAACGAGGCGCAGATCGCCCTGGCCTTCGCCGACGCCTACCGGATGCTGAGCAACCGCATCAGCATCTTCGCCAACCTGCCGCTGGCCAGTCTGGATCGCATGTCCCTGCAGCACCGGCTTGACGCCATCGGCAAGACCCAGGGAGAAACGGTTTGAG
Source organism: uncultured Brevundimonas sp. (assembly GCA_964543805.1). GTDB lineage: Bacteria > Pseudomonadota > Alphaproteobacteria > Caulobacterales > Caulobacteraceae > UBA5005. Next base: position 8,561 of record CAZJBC010000039.1, on the reverse strand, counting down.
TCCGTCGGCGCCGCGCCGGCTGGCCGCCGAGGCGCTGGGCACGGGGCTGCTGCTGGCCACGGTGGTCGGCTCCGGGATCATGGGCGAGCGCTTGAGCGGCGGCAATGTCGCCATCGCCCTGCTGGCCAACACCATCGCGACGGGCTGCGGGCTGGTGGTGCTGATCACCATCTTCGGGCCGTTGTCGGGCGCCCACTTCAATCCGGCGGTGACCCTGGTCATGGCGCTGCGACGCGAGATCGGCTGGCGGATGGCGGGGCTCTACGGCCTGGCTCAGGTCATCGGCGGGGTGCTGGGCGTCTGGACCGCCCACCTGATGTTCGCCGAACCGGTGCTGCAGATTTCCACCAGGCTGCGCGATGGGCCGTCCCAGGCGTTTTCAGAGTTCGTCGCGACGTTCGGCCTGGTCGGCGTGATCCTGGCCTGTGACCGGTTCCGCACCGGCGCCGTGCCCGCCATCGTGGGTTTGTATATCGCCGCCGCCTACTGGTTCACCGCCTCGACGTCGTTCGCCAACCCGGCGGTGACGATCGCGCGGATGCTGAGCGACACGTTCGCGGGGATCGCGCCGGGGAGCGCTCCGGCGTTCATTGCAGCTCAGTTGGTTGGGGCGCTGGCGGCCTGGGGAGTGATGGGATGGATGCTGAAGGAGCCGGCAAAGGCTTAGCCTGTTCACCCCAAACCGCTCAGCCCGGTGAACGCAGTTGAGGGCCCACTTTGCCCTCAAGCCAGACGAAAAAGCGAACTTTCGTGATGAAATATGCGCTGCTGAACAGCAAGGGCCAGACCACGGCAGCGATACCAATGCTGGTCATGGCTCGTATTCCCAAGGGACCAGCGCCGCCGAGGTAGACATATCCCCCGATCCCTGCAGCAAGGAACCCACCAAGAATAACCATATCGGCCGTATTCACGCGATACTGAAGGACAAGCCCGCCCGAACCGTCGCTGGCCAAGCTTGTTTTGGCGGACTGGACGGTCCCGGCCCAGTACATGCTCGGCACAAATATCCTGAGATGTGGGTGTTCAATACATCGGTCCAGCGTCTCGTACGCCTCCTCTAAATCGAGCGGGATGCCGTCTCTGCTCGGTATGCCGAACTCGCCTTCGAACGACATTGGAAATGGCATTGCCTCGCCCCTACGCCGTCACCGGCGTCTTTACCTCGACCGCTTTGGCGCCGTAGCGGGTGTTGAAGGCTTCGGTGTCGATTTCTTCCAACTGGATTTTGCCGGCCATGACGTCGGCTTTCCAGGCCTCGTGGGCCGGGATGTTGGCGTGGAATTCGGGCATCACGTCGCGGGCGAAGAGCTCCAGGCTGTCGCAGATGTCCTGGTGGCTATTCATGCCCGCCTGATTGAGCAGAATGACCTGGTCGATGTGGGAGCTCTCGAATTTCCGAAGCTTCTTGCGGATGGTCTCGGGCGAGCCGATCAGGCCGCCGGAGAGCGCCTTTTCGGCGGCTTCGGCGTTCTCGGCTTTCCACTCGTTGTACTTGTCCCACATGTTGACCGTGCCGGCGGGCGGGCGCTGGCGGTCCTGGCTCTGGCCATAGAAGCGCAGGCAGAACTGGAAGAAGGTCGCGCCATCGGCCTTGGCCCGGGCCTCTTCGTCGGTGGGGGCGCACATGAACATGGAGACGAGCGCGATGTTCGGATTGACCGGATAGTCGGCCAGCTTGTCGAGGCGTCTGGTCATGCCGTTGTAATAGGCGTGCACCCAGGCGTGGGCCGCATCGGCGCTGACAAACTGGAAGCCCAGGGCGCCCAAACCTTTTTCGCCGGCATAGGCGATGGTCGAAAGCTGCGAGCAGGCGGTCCACATCGGTGGGTGGGGTTTCTGGCGCGGCTTGGGAAGGACGTTGCGCAGCGGAAAGTCGTGGTAGGGGCCTTTGTAGGTGGCGGGCGCATCGCCGAACATCGGGGTGATGCAGCGCACGGCGTCTTCCCAGATCTCGCGCTTTTCCTCGAAGGGTACGCCGAAGGGTGCGAGTTCCGTGACCGAGGCGCTCTCGCCCATGCCGAACTCGACGCGGCCGTTGGAGATGAGGTCGAGGGTGGAGACTTTCGCCGCGACCTTGGCCGGGTGGTTGGTGGTTAGTTGAAAGATGCCGTGGCCGAGGCGGATGTTTTTCGTGCGCTGGCTGGCGGCGGCGAGGAAGACCTCCGGGGCCGAGGAGTGGGAATATTCCTCAAGGAAGTGGTGCTCGACCTCCCAGGCGTAGTCGTAGCCGAGACGGTCGGCGAGCTCGAGCTGGGTGAGGGCGTTTTGCAGCAGGTTGTATTCGCTGTCCGGCTGCCAGGGGCGCGGCAACTGCAGCTCGTAGAAAATGCCGAACTTCATGGGGTGGCTCCCTCCGCCGTCACCCTCGCGCTCGTCGCGAGGGCCGGACGCAACGCAAGTCCATTGCCGGGAAATTTGCAAGAGACAGCTGCGGCGCCCCACCTTTGGCCCTCGCGACGAGCGCGAGGGTGACGGTTGCGGGAAACAGGAGAGACGCGGGATGCACCGCATTTTACGTTGCGCTATCGCTTCGCTACATGAGCGCATTGTCCCCAACATCTTGCGCCTCAGCTTTAACTCGCCGCTAGATGTTGTCTGTTGAAGTGATAGGGTATCGATTCACGAGTTCACACGGGAACATCCATGTCCGCGTCCGCCGCCAAGAACCTGCCCGGTCTGCTCACCCCTTCGGCGGCCTACAAGCCGTTCCGTTATCCGTGGGCCTATGAGTACTGGAAGAAGCAGCAGCAGGTGCACTGGATGCCGGAAGAGATCCCGCTCGGCGAGGATCTCAAGGACTGGGCGGTCTCGCTCACCCCGTCCGAGCGCAACCTGCTGACGCAGATTTTCCGCTTCTTCACCCAGTCCGACATCGAGGTGCAGGACAACTATATGGACCGCTACGGGCGCATTTTCCGCCCGACCGAGGTGAAGATGATGCTGTCATCCTTCGCCAATATGGAGACGATCCATATCGCGGCCTATGCCCTGCTGCTCGAGACCATCGGCATGCCCGAGAGCGAGTTCGGCGCCTTCATGGAATACGAGGCCATGCGGGACAAGCATAACTACATGCAGGCCTTTGGCGTGGAGACCAACGCCGATATCGCCCGCACCCTGGCCATGTTCGGCGGGTTCACCGAGGGGCTGCAGCTGTTCGCCAGCTTCGCCATGCTCATGAACTTCCCGCGCTTCAACAAGATGAAGGGCATGGGGCAGATCGTGTCCTGGTCCGTGCGTGACGAGAGCCTGCACTGCGAGGGGATCACCAAGCTCTACCACGCCTTCAACAAGGAAACCGGCGCGGTGACCAAGTCGGTCGCTGACGACATCGTCGACTGCTGCAAGACGGTGGTCGGCATGGAAGACAAGTTCATCGACCTGGCGTTCGAAATGGGCCCGGTCGAGGGGATGACGCCGGACGACATCAAGAGCTACATCCGGTTCATCGCCGACTGGCGGCTGCGACAGCTGGAATTGCCGACGGTTTACGGCGTGAAGGAGAACCCGCTGCCCTGGCTGCAGCAGATGCTGTCGGGCGTGGAGCACGCCAACTTCTTCGAGGCGCGCGCGACGGAGTACTCCAAGGCCGCGACGCGGGGGCAGTGGCATGGGTCGGACGGGGTGTGGGGGCAGTTCGACAGTCTGGTCGCCAAGCGCGGGGCTGGGGAAGTGCACCCGGCGGAGTAGGGGTTATTTTGAGGCTGCGCGCACTGGCTCCCAAGTTAGTGGGCCAAGTTTCAGTCGATAGTCTTTTGTCGTGGCGAAAATCGCCAACACGACCACGACGCAGATCAAGACTCCCCACATGGTCAACCAAACCCGCACCAGTTTAGGCATCTCTCGGCCTCCGGGGCGTAAAGCGAGCGCGTAAATTTGGAAGAAGGTCGGCGTCGGTTCGTAGATTGTCCGACAAACGCTCGATGGCGAAGCGAATGACGGAAGTTCGATCGACGCGCACATCGCGGGCAATCTGATCGATTTCTTCGACAAGTTCGTCGGGCAATCGCAGCGTCACAACTTTTGTCATGGGACCAAGTTACGACGGCTAGGTTTAATCAGCGTTAACGTTCGTCATACGCCTGCGGGACCAGCGGCGTCGCAGTCGCGCAAGGCGCGATCCTTGACTTCAGGACGCGGCCGGCAACTATGTTGAGGCGCGAAGCAGCCAAATCATGCTCCGCCAAGCGGTTGGTGGTGGTCTCGTTTGAGATCGATGAGTTCGCAATGACACCTGGGCTGACGATCAATCCGAAATATGAAGCCAGCTGGCGAAATTATCGGCGGTGGCGACTGGCGGCCTGGGCTTTGGGAGCGTTCGCCGCGGCTTGCTTCGCGGGGCAGTTCATCATCCCTGACCTGTTTCTGGTTCCGGTGTTGGTGGCCACGGCCGCTTTCTTCGTCCCCTATTTGGTCATCTGCATGTGGCCTTGTCCGCGGTGTTCGCAAGCAGGATTTTACTCGTCCAGCGGCCGTATGATCACCCCGACCGATCAATGCCGGAATTGCCATCTCTACAAGTTCACCGACTACGACCCGACGAGCGCCGAAAATCCCTATCTCGACCCCGACCCCCAGATCGTTGCGTCACCGGCGCAGATTATCAAGGAGCGCGAGGCTGGCGAGCAGCCGAAGCGATATTTCTGAGGAAGATCGCTTTCTCTACCACCGTCATCCTCGGGCTTGTCCCGAGGACCCAGAGTGGGGCGGCACGAACGGTGACGACCTGGCGTCGTGGGTGCGGCGGAGAAGTGGGTCCTCGGGACAAGCCCGAGGATGACGGATTTGGGGGTAGGGTGAGGGTGGTGGTTAGCTGGCTTTGGCGATGACGATCCACACCGCGCCCGGCGGCGCGCAGCCGTCCTTGCCCTGGAACGGTTCCAGAGCCTTGGCCATGGCGGGCAGCACCGTGGGGAGAACGCTGTCGCCCATCTCGCGGATGAAGCGGCCGGAGGGGCCGAAGCGGATGGAGTTTTCGGCGGCTTCAGCGGGGGTGGCGCCGAGGCGCACGGGGTGGTCGTAAGCGTTGATCTCGATGTTGGTGAAACGGGCGCCGGACAGGATGCCTCTCAGCCGCTCGGCGTCGGCGAAGGCGAAGGGGCCGGGGGCGTAGGGGTCGGCCGGCGGGGCTTCCATGTTGAGGGCGGCGCGGGCGGCGCTTAAGGGGACGACGGCCCAGGGGTTTTCGCGGGGGTGGCGCCAGCAGCAGAAGGCGAGGCGGGCGGTGGGTTTCAGGCTCCCCCGCATATGAGCGAAGGCGGCGGGCGGGTCGTCGAAGAACATGACGCCGAAGCGGGAGAAAAGCAGGTCGTGGTTCGCGGGCAGGTCGGCGGCCGAGGCGTCGGCTTCGGCGAAGGTCAGCTGGGCCAGCCCCTCGGCCTTCAGGCGCTTGCCGGCGACCGTGAGCATGGGGCGGGAAACGTCGACGCCATGGACGCTGCCGATGGGCCCGACCTTGCCAGCGATCTCGAACGTGGTGTCGCCGCAGCCGCAGCCAATATCGAGCACCGCCTCGCCGGGCGCGACCCTGGCGGCCGCCAGGGCGGCGTTTCCGAACGGGCGGGTCAGGGCGTCGAGCTCGGCCTGCAGTTCGGCCCACTTCTCACCGAGCACGCCATTCCATTCGGTGATCTGATCGGAATTGTCCGCCATAGCCGTCTCCTCCGCGACAGATAATGAGCGATCGGCTAGTCTTGGCGCCGGGGGAGGCCTCGATGCAAGACACCTTTGACCAACTGTGCGCCCTGATGCGGGCTTCGGCGCCCGGTACGGTCGTTGGCAAGGATGGACCCAGGGGCCTGTTGCTCAACGCCCCGTGGGCCAATCCCATGCACCCGAAACAGCCGATGTATTTCGGCGAGGTGCGGCTGGGGAAAAGCTATGTCAGCTATATGCTGATCGCCGTCTAAGCGCGCCCGGCGCTGCTGGACGGTATGTCGCCGGACTTGAAGAAACGCATGCAGGGCAAGAGCTGCTTCAATTTCAAAACACCCGATCCTGTGCTGTTCGAAGAACTGGCGGCGCTGACGCGGCGGTGCGCGAAGGCGTTTGAAAAGCCGTTCACGGCGGAGGATCTTAAGGCGGCGCGCTGCGACTAATCCCGCGTGTAGATATCCAGCCCCAGCATCGCCCGGCGGCGCAGCCACGCGCTGGGGCGATAGCGGTCCGAGCCGGTCATGGTTTGCATGGCGGCCAGGGTCTCCAGCACAACGCCGGGGCCGAGTTTCGCCGTCAGCTCCAGCGGGCCGAAGGGGTAGTTCTGGCCCAGCTTCATGCCCAGATCGATGTCTTCCGGCGTTCCAATGCCGATCTGGGCCATCTCGCAGCCCAGGCCGGCGACCATGGCCAGAAGACGCAGGGAGACAAAGCCGGGCGAGTCCTTGACGACGGCGGTGGCGAGCCCGCGTGCGTTCAGCCAGGTCTCAACGCCGGCGGTCAGCGCCCCACCGCCGACCGGGGCCATCAGGGTGATGAAGCGCCGCTCGAAGCCGGTGAAGTCGATGGCGACGACCCGTTTGTGATCCAGCCCCAGCCGCACACAGACATTGGCCGCATCCTCGCCCAACGGCGAGATCAGGATGGGCGACTTGCCGTCGTCAGTGACAACCTCGAGCCCTGAGCCCGTGACAAGGGCGGCGAACCGGCCGTCGGCTTCGGGCAGGACGGCTTTCAGGGTCGATTTGCCGTCATCTTCGGGCGGGGTGTAGGCGGGGCGGGCAGGAGCGTCTTTCGGATAGGCGTGGAAGCCCTGGCCGGTCTTGCGGCCCAGCCGGCCGGCGTTGAACATGTTTTCGTGCAGGGGCGCGGTCTTGATGCGCGGATCGTTCATATAGCCGCCCCAGATGACCTTACTGGCGGTGAAGTTCACATCGATGCCGGTCAGGTCCATCAGCTCGAACGGGCCCATGCGGAAACCGGCGCCATCGCGCATGATGCGGTCGATGGTCTCCACATCGGCGACGCCCTCCTGCTGGACATGCAGGGCCTCGGTGACATAGGCGCGGCCGCCGAGATTGACGAGGAACCCGGGACCGTCCTTGACCCGCACGGCGGTCTTGCCGAGGCGTTTTGACAGCTCGAGCATGGCCTCGACGACGGCCGCGTCGGTGGCCGGGCCATAGATCACCTCGACCAGTTTCATCAGCGGCACGGGGTTGAAGAAGTGCAGGCCGCAGACCCGTTCGGCGCGCGCGCAGGCGCGGGCGATGGCGGCGATGGACAGGGACGAGGTGTTGGAGGCCAGGATCGCGTGGGCGGGAACAACCGCCTCCAGCGCCTTGAACAGAGCCTGTTTAGGTTCCAGCTGTTCGATGATGGCTTCAACGACCACGTCGGTCGCGGCGAAGGCGGCCAGGCCATTGGCCAGCGTGAGATTGGCGGCGGCGGTCGCGATCAGCTCGGGCTGTGCCTGGCCCTTTTCAACCAGGCGGGCGATGCGCAGGGCGATGTCCTCGGCGGCGCGGGCCAGAGCGGTTTCGTTCTGGTCGTAGAGAATGACCTCCAGCCCCGCGGTCAGAGCGATCTGGGCGATGCCGGCCCCCATGGCGCCGGAGCCGACGATGCCGAGGGTTTTGATTGTGGTCTTGCTCACCGGGTCTGCCTTCTGAAGTCAAAGGTGGTATGGACGGGTCCTTCTAGAGGGGGACCCGCGGATGACCAAGATCGCACTTATCACCGGCGCGGGCTCGGGGATCGGGCGCAGCGTCGCGGTCACCCTGGCGCGGCATGGCTGGAGCGTGGCTCTGGCCGGTCGGCGGGCGGACGCGTTGGCGGAAACCGCGCGGCTGGCGGGGGGCGAGAGCCTGGTCCATCCGGCGGATGTGGCTGATCCCGAGGCGATCACCGGCCTGTTCGATGCGGTGCGTGAGCGGTTCGGCCGGCTGGATATGCTGTTCAACAACGCCGGCATGGGGGCGCCCCCGGTCCCGCTCGAGGATATCACCCTTGAGCAGTGGCGGGCGGTGGTGGACCTGAATCTGACCGGCGCCTTCCTGTGCACCCAGCACGCCTTCCGGCTGATGCGCGACCAGGACCCGCGCGGCGGGCGGATCATCAACAACGGCTCGATCTCGGCGGATAGGCCGAGGCCGCGCTCGGCGCCCTATACGGCGACCAAGCACGCCATGACGGGCCTGACCAAATCGACCTCGCTGGACGGTCGGGCCTATGACATCGCCTGCGGCCAGATCGACATCGGCAACGCCGACACCGAACTGATGGCCCGGGCCAAGGCCGGCGGCCTGCCGCAGCCCGATGGGTCCGTTCGCATGGAGCCGACCATGGACGTGCAGGTGGTCGCCGACGCGGTGCTCTACATGGCCGGCCTGCCACTGGAGGCCAATGTGCAGTTCATGACGGTAATGGCGACGAAGATGCCGCTTATCGGGAGAGGGTAGGCGCTCAAGAAGCGAGCCGCGAGGCGAGCGTTAGCGCCACGTAAAATGCATTCTTAGTGCGCTACCGCTTCACTACTTGAGCGATCTTTAGTCGCGCTACCGCTTCGCTACTTGAGCGATCTTTAGTCGCGCTACCGCTTCGCTACTTGAGCGATCTTTAGT